>JAFZLQ010000113.1 GCA_017551425.1 Bacteroidales bacterium
ATCCGGCGGCACCACTATCGACGGCGTAATCACCGGATTCTCGCGCGTGCCAAGTATCAGCCGGTAGAGGTGGAAGTAGCCGTCGGGCGGCGGGTCGTCGAGGAATATCTTGTTTCCCACGTAGAAGGTATAGCGCTCCACGGTCTTGTTGTCCACCAGCAGGGTCGCCACGTTGAGGGTGGAGTCGCGCTGGATGCTGGGCATCTCGCCCCGGGGCAGGCCCAGGGTGGTGATGCGGCCGTCGAGGTGCCCCACCTTGGTCTCCGGGTCGTCGATGTCGAGGGTCCACTCGGTGATGACCTGGGTGCATTCCTCCTCGCCGGTAAGCCCAGACGTAAGGTACAAAGTGCGGGCCATGCCGCTGGTGGAGGCGCGCACGGACTTTAGCATGTCGGCGTTGGCCGAGTAAATTGAAACCCAGAACTGCGAAATCACGCTCATGGGAGTCACCGGCACCTTGATGGTGTAGAAATCGACATACCCCCCTTCGCCGTCGTCAACCACGTAGCCGCCGTTCCTGATATCCTCGATCATCTGTTCCGTGACCTCGAATTCGTCGGACACGCCCACCGTGAGCAGCTCGGGATTCATGACGACCGGAGAATCCGGATCCGGATCGAGCCAGCTCACCTCGGTTTCGTTCAGGAATATGGATGCCTTGTCGAAGTCGTCCATGTCGTTGAACTGCATGGATCCGAACTCGTCTGGGCTTTGGGTGATCATGTAGATGCGGTAGAGGCCGGGCTCGAGCGACAGTATGCAGGAATCCACCTGTGCGGTGGTGTGCTCCATGTAGAAATTCCCCTCGCGGAAGACGTACAGGGTGACGCCGGTGGGCTTGATGCCCTCCGGATAGACCTCGACCTGCCAGAGCACCTTGACGACGACGTTCAGCGTCTGCCTCAGGTGAAGCGGGGGTTCGATGGTGCATGCCGCCACGATAGCTGCGGCGGCCATGACTGCCATTATGATCATCCTCGTCTTCATTTCTTGCGGTCGAACAAATCTATGCCGATTGAAACATACACCCTGGTAGGGCCGAACCACTTCAGGGACATGCGGCGCTCCACGAAGTCCGCGGGGTCGCCGTAGTAATCGTAATAATACCAGCCGGTTGCATCCCCTCCCCAGACGTACGGATCGTACCTGGAGTAGAAGAAACCGACGCCGATGCCGGCGTCCACAGTCACCCTGCGGCCGATGAGCCATTTCCATCCGGCTCCGAGGGAGGTGCCGAGGCCCTCGCCTTCCCAGCCTTTTTCGTCCCAGCCGATACCGTAGCGGGCGGCGTTCACGTTGGCGAACAGGTAGCCGCCGCGGAAACGGTTCTCCACCGGCCTGAAGTAGAACCTCGACCAGAGGGTGATGTTGTTTATCTGCATGTAGCGATGCTCGGAGCGATGCTTCCACATGGGCCACTCCACGTCTGCGCCGAAGCTGAACCTGCCCTTGGACGGGTAGTACTCGAGGCTGAACGAAGGGATGGAGGTGACACCGTAACCGGGAATCCAGGTGATATCGTAAAGCACGTTGGTGCTGACGCCGATGACGGGGCGCAGGGGGCGGTATTCCTTGCTGACGGAATCGACGCGCACCGGCTCTGCGACCACGACGGTATCCTGCATGCCCAGGCTGTTCTCCCTAAAGGAGAAAGGGAGGGTCAGAAGGATCGATATTAAAGCCATCAGCGTCATAGGGCATATTCTGCAGTTTACAAAGTTACTTATTTTTTAAAAAAAATAAGTTTTTTGAACCGTAACACCGCGAAATATGCGCAATTGTACCCTTTTTCTTGCGCAAAAGATGTGCAAAAAAGGCCGCACCCTTGCGGATGCGGCCCGAATTCTCAAGCAAATAAGAGGTTAGGCGAGTTTCTCGGCGACCTTGTCGCAGGCGTCCTTCACGGTGGCGATGGAGCTGGTCTCCTCGTCGGGGATCTTGATTCCGAATACCCTCTCGAACTCCATGAGGAGCTCTACAGTGTCGAGAGAATCGGCGCCAAGGTCGTTGGTAAAGTTAGCGGTCTCGGTGACCTCAGAGGACTCAACGCCAAGCTTGTCGACGATGATATCCTTAACTTTTTTTACGATTTCTTCGTATTCCATAAGACAGATATTTGGTTTATTAATTAGTACTTCGTTTTAACACAACAGGGCAAAGGTATGCATAATTATTTGAATATGCAAACTTAGCGGTGCCCGATAATCTGCTTTGCGAGCTTGGGTCCCACCAGTACGGCGAGCTCGTTTTCCGGTGCGGCCATGACCCTGGCGAGCGAGCCGAAATGCAGCAGGAGCCGCTCCTCCGTGCGGGGCCCGACACCGGGAATATCGCGCAGGGCGCTGTGCACCGCCGCCTTGCTGCGAAGCGCCCGGTGGAAGGTGATACCAAAGCGGTGCGCCTCGTCGCGCGCCCTCTGCAAAAGCTTGAGCGCCTGTGAGTTACGGTCGATGAAGAGAGGGTAAGGATCGCCAATCCTGATGACTTCTTCGAGCCTCTTCGCAAGGCCCACGACGAACATCCTGTCCTGCAGTCCGAGCTCGCAAACGGCCTGCCATGCAAAGTTCAGCTGCCCCGCGCCGCCGTCGATTACCACGAGCTGCGGAAGGTCGTCCGGAGCCTCCTCCAGCATGCGTGAATAACGGCGGTTGACTATCTCCTTCATGGAGGCATAGTCGTTGGCCCCGATGACGGTCTTCACCTTGAACTTGCGGTAGTCCTTTTTGCTGGGTTCCGCATCCCGGAAAACCACGCACGAAGCCACCGGGTTGGTGCCCTGGAGATTGGAGTTGTCGAAGCACTCTATGTGCCGGGGTAACTCTTTCATTCCCAGCGCCTTCTGCAGTTCTTCCATGACCCCCTGGCGGAACTCGTCGGGGTTGGTGTGCTCGCGCTGTTTGAGGGTGTTGAACTGGAGTTCCCGGGCGTTGCGGGCGCCGAGCTGGAGGAGCGATAGCTTGTCGCCGCGGGCGGGGATGGTGAAGCTCACTCCGGGGAGTTCGACATCGGGCAGGAAGGGCACCACTATCTCGCCGGCGAGATCGCCGAACTTGGATTCGATTTCTGCGATGAAGGTGCTGAGCACCGCCGCCTGCTCCTCCTCGATCTGCATCTTGAAGCCGAGGTTGAGACTCTGTACGATGGCGCCGCCGCGTACGCGCAGGAAGGCGCCGAAGGCGTCCGAGGCGTCGAAGACGAGTGCGAAAACGTCCAGGTCGCGGTCTTTTTCCGAGGTGATGACAGACTTGGCGTAGTGCTGCTGGAGGGCCTCGATGCGCTCCTTGCAGTACTGGGCCGTCTCGAATTCGAGGCGGTCGGAGGCCTCCTGCATCGCCGCCTTGTACTTGGCGATTATCTCCCCCACTCCGCCCCGGAGCAGGTGGACTATCTCTTCTATCCAGCCGTCGTATTCCTCCTGCGAAACCTTGCCTGCGCAGCACCCGGCGCAGCGGCCGATGTGGTAGTCGAGGCAGGGGCGAATCTTGGCGCGGAGTATCGTATCGGAATCGATTTTGTGCCTGCAAGTGCGTAAGGGCCAATTGGTTCCGAAGAATTCTATCAGGCTCCTTGCATGCACCACGCTGCTGTACGGACCGAAGTAGCGAGAACCGTCCTGCACGACGCGGCGGGTTAGGAAAACCCTCGGGAAGGGCTCCCGGGTGACGCAGATCCAGGGGTAGGTCTTGCTGTCTTTCAGCAGGATGTTGTATCGGGGCTTGTACTGCTTGATGAGGTTGTTCTCCAGCAGGAGGGCGTCTGACTCGGAGCTGACTACGGAGTACTGCACGTCGGCGATCTTGCCCACCAGATGGCGGGTCTTGAGGTTCAGGCGCTCGGGCGGCACGAAGTACTGGTGGACGCGCTTGAAGAGGTCCTTGGCCTTGCCCACGTAGATTACGGTCCCTTTGTCGTCGTAATATCGATAGACGCCGGGGCTGTGCGGAAGGAGTTCTATCTTCTCGCGGACGGTCATACGAACTGGCCGTCTTTCATCTCCAGGCTGCGGTCGCAGATGGAGGCGAGGGCGGGGTCATGGGTGACGATGACGAGGGTCTGGCCGAGGGTGTCACGCACGCCGAAAAGCAGCTTGTGGATCTCTTCCTTGGTGCGTGAATCGAGGTTGCCGGTGGGCTCGTCGGCAAAGAGCACGGCGGGGTTGTTCACGAGGGCGCGGGCGATGGCGACGCGCTGCTGCTCACCGCCGGAAAGCTCTGAGGGCTTGTGAGTTGCGCGATCCCGAAGGCCTACGAGCTCAAGGAGGCGCAGGGCGTCTTTGCGGGCGTCCTGGGCAGGGCGGCCGGCTATGAGTGCGGGGATGAGGACGTTCTCCAGGGCCGTGAATTCCGGCAGGAGGTGATGGGCCTGGAAGACGAAGCCGATCCGGCGGCCGCGGAAGGCGGCGAGGGCGTCGCCCTTGAGGGCGCGGGACGGGCCGTCGAACACCGTCGTACCGTCTATGGTGAGGGTGCCGGAGTCCGGCGACAGCAGGGTTCCGAGGATCTGCAGCAGCGTGGTCTTGCCCGCGCCCGACGCCCCGGTTATGGCGAGGATCTCGCCCTTGTGGACTTTAAGGTCTATCCCCTTCAGGACCTCCAGCGTCCCGAAAGACTTTCGGATGTTATTTGCTTCTATTATCATCGTATTGCAAAGATAATAAATTCTTGGCATTCCTTGCCGGGGGGAGGCACCCCTATGCGACCGGCAAGTCCCGGCCACGGCCGAGCCATATTCAAGTACAGGCCGCATCTTTGCCTTCCGGAACTCCGGCCGCAAGGGCTAAACCGCTCAGCTTCAACCACTTGCGTTGCGACCTCTGGGAGTTTTTCCCAGAGGTCGCAACGTATGTTGCTGGTTATGAGCACGTTGGCTGAGCAAAGAAGAGAGACAAGGCGGAGAGTCCGGGCAGAGGAACCGGGCGGGCAGGAGAACAGGGCGGGCAGAGGAACCGGGC
>JAFZLQ010000114.1 GCA_017551425.1 Bacteroidales bacterium
CCGCATCTGACGCATCCCTCGTCTCCGGCGCAGCCGGCACCACCCGTGCAATCCCCCGCCTGGGCATCCCCAGCACCGTCCTCGCCGACGGCCCTGCCGGCCTCCGCATCAACCCCACGCGTCCCGGCACCGACCAGACCTGTGACTGCACCGGCTTCCCCGTGGGAACCGTGCTTGCATCAACCTGGAACGCCCCGCTGGTGGAAGAGCTCACCGCAGCGATGGGTGAGGAGGTCAAGGAATACGGCGCCGACGTGCTCCTGGCCCCCGGTATGGACCTCCACCGCAACCCCCTGTGCGGACGCAACTTCGAGTATTTCTCCGAGGATCCGCTCCTCAGCGGAAAGATGGCCGCTGCATACGTACGCGGCATCCAGAGCAACGGAGTGGGCGTGAGCGTGAAGCATTACGCCGCCAACGACCAGGAAGTCAACCGCCAGAGCAACGACAGCCGCATGAACGCCAGGACCCTCCGCGAGATGGCGCTCAAGGGCTTCGAAATCGCAGTCAGGGAGTCCGATCCCTGGACTGTAATGTCGTCATACAACAAGGTAAACGGCGAATTCGCCCAGCAGAGCGAAGGCCTCCTCACCACCATCCTGCGTGACGAATGGGGATTCAACGGCATCGTCATGACCGACTGGGGCAACAAGGCAGGCACCGTGGCCGCAGTGCATGCGGGCAACGACCTCATGGAGCCCGGCATGCCCAACGAGATCGAGCGCATCATCGCCGCCGTGAAGGACGGAAGCCTCGCCGAGGCCGACCTCGACCGCAACGTGCGCAAGATGCTCCAGTACATCGTCCGCACCCCCCGCTACGCCGGATACAAGTATTCCAACAAGCCCGACCTCAAGGCACACGCGGCCCTCGTGCGCAAAGCCACTCCCGAAGGACTCGTACTTCTGGAGAACAACGGCGTACTGCCCCTGCAGGGCGTCAGGAGCGTGGCCCTCTACGGCACGGGTTCCTATGAATTCGTGGCCGGCGGCACCGGAAGCGGCAACGTGAACAAGGCCTATGTGCTCAACGTGGCCGACGGACTCCGCGAGAACGGGCTCGAGCCCGACAAAGACATCGAGACCTGGTACACCCAGTTCATCCAGCTGGAGAAGACCAAGCATCGCCTGAACGGCGCCGGCGGATGGATGGGCCTCGCCCTCGGCGACCCCGTGATTCCCGAGATGGAGATCTCCCGCGCCTTCGTCGAGAAGAAGCTCGCCCAGACCGATGCAGCCATCCTCACCATCACCCGCAACGCCGGCGAAGGTGACGACCGCAAGGCCACCGACGGCGACTGGACCCTCACCGGAGCCGAGCGCGAGCTCATGCAGAACCTCGCCGACGTCTATCACGCCGCAGGCAAGAAACTCGTCGTGGTGCTCAACATCGGCGGCGTAATCGAAACCGCATCCTGGAAGCACATCCCCGACGCAGTGCTGCTGGCATGGACTCCCGGCCAGGAAGGCGGCGGCGCGGTTGCAGACGTACTCTGCGGCAAGGCCAACCCTTCCGGAAAGCTCCCTATGACCTTCCCCGTAGCCTACTTCGACATTCCTTCGTCCTACAACTTCCCGTATAACTACAAGGGTGGCAACTCCATCGACCTTGCGGCCCTCATGGGAATGGGCAACAACCGCCGCACCCAGGTCAAGGATGTTGACTACACCGAATACAAAGAAGGCATCTGGGTAGGCTACCGCTACTTCGGCACCGCCGGAAAGGAAGTCTCCTATCCCTTCGGCTACGGCATGAGCTACACCAGCTTCGAGTACGGAAAGCCCTCTGTGAAGGTTGCCAAGGACGGCACCGTTACCGCCAGCATCAGCGTAAAGAACGTGGGCAAGGTGGCAGGAAAAGAGGCCGTGCAGCTGTATGTCGCCGCCCCCGAGGCCGGCATCGTGAAGCCCGCCAGCGAGCTCCGCGCATTCGGCAAGACCCGCGAGCTGCAGCCGGGCGAGTCGGAGACCCTGACCTTCTCCGTGGATCCTTACGCCCTGGCTTCCTTCAACGAGGCTGCCTCCGCCTGGGAGACCGCGGCAGGACAGTACGTCGCCCTCTTCGGCGCCTCCAGCGCAGATATCCGCGGCGAGGCCAAGTTCAAGATCGCCAAGCCCCAGAGCTGGCCGGTCCATCCCGTCTGCCTCCCCGAGAAGCCCATCGAGGAGATCAAAGTCAAATAGCTGACATTCAGCAACATACTTAAACTGCCTGCGGTGTTTTAACCGCAGGCAGTTTCGTTATCTGACTGATTACGAGCTACTTAGCTTTGCGCGCTATCCTCTGAACTCCGAGGGCGGAACGCCGAACTGCTTCTTGAAGGAAGTGGAGAAGTGCGAGAGGGTGTTGAATCCGGTCATGTAGGCGATTTCCGACATGTTGAACTTGCCCTCGCGCAGCAGGTCTGCGGCGCGGTTGAGCTTGTACCGGCGGAAGAAGACGGAGGGATTCTCGCCGGTGAGGCCCTTTACCTTGTAATAGAACTTGGTACGGGAAATCTTCATCATCTCGGATATGCGGATAATGTCGAGGTCGGCGTTCGCCAGCTCCTTCTCCATAAGGGCGTAGAGCTCGTTCATGAAGGCGGCGTCGCGAGGCGATAGGGCCTCGGGGGCGATCTCCTCGGTGGTGGTGACGCTTCCCAGCTGGCGGTGCAGCTTCTCGCGGTTCTCCAGGAGGGATTTTACCAGAGCCAGCAGATAGGCCGGCTGGAAGGGCTTGGTAACGTAGGCGTCGGCGCCCTTGTCGAGTCCCGCCACCTGATTCTCCACGGCCACCTTGGCCGTAACGAGCACCACTGGTATGTGGCTGAGCTGCAGGTCGTTCTTGACGGCCTCGCAGAGCTCGTAGCCGCTCTTCCCGGGCATCACCACGTCTGAAATCACCAGGTCCGGCACATTCTCCTCCATGCCGGACAGCGCAGAGGCTGCGTCGAAATAGACGGACACGCGGTACATGGGGGACAGCATCACCTTAAGGTAGTTGGCGATGTCTATGTCGTCGTCAACCACGGCGATGTGCTTCTTCTCGGCGTCGGACTCCACAGCACTGGCCGGCATGGCCACGGCAGCGTCGTGGATCTGGAGCTGCGGCGTCTCGGACGTACGCTCGTCCTCGGTATAGGACGATGCGCTCACCGGCAGTACCACGCTGAACATCGCCCCGCCCTCGGGACGGTTCCACGCTTTGATGTATCCGTGATGCAGGCCCGTCAGCACACGGGCATAATACAGGCCGATGCCGGAGCCCTGCCCCTTGTGCCCGCCGGTCTGGTAGAAGCGCTCGAATATCTTCTCAAGCTCTCCTTCCGGGATGCCGGGGCCGGAATCGGCAACGGAAATCTGGGCGTACTGGCCATCGGTATCCGCCTCGGTAAGAGGGAATTGCGCAGCTGCGGACGAACGCGGCACCACGTCGAACCCGAGCGACACCTTGCCTCCGGAAGGGGTGAACTTCATGGCGTTGGACAGCAGGTTCATGACTATCTTCTGCATCTTGTCCGCATCGACCCACATGGTGAACGAATCCTCCAGGCCGTAGGTGCTGAACTCTATGCCCTTGGACTCCGCGTTGAAGCGGAAGAGCCCCGCGATGTCGCGCAGCGGCTCCAGGACGTCTATCTTTGCAACCTTCATCTGCAGCTTGCTGTTGCCGATACGGTTGAAGTCGAGCAGCTGCCCCACCAGCGAAAGCATCCATGCGGCGTTGCGCTGGATGATGCTCACCAGCTGGCGGTCCTGCCCCTTGACACCCTCGGATGCGGCCAGCTGCGACACCGGACCGGCAATCATGGTCAGAGGCGTACGGAACTCATGCGCCACGTTGGAGAAGTAGTTCATCTGGATGCGGTTGAGCGCCTTCTCGGCCTCTCGCGCCGCCTCCGCCTGCTCGCGCTCGCGCCTCTCAGCCCTGATATGGGCCGCCGCACGCTTGCGCACACGCCTTACGTGACGGAACAGGCGGAACAGGACGTAGGCCACCGCAAGCACCAGCACGGAGAATAGCAGTATGGCCCACCAGCTCTCGTACCAAGGAGGCAACACCTTGATATTCAGTGACTCCTCGGTCTCGGTTATGCTGTGGCTGCCGTCGGCTATGCGCACCCGGAACCTGTAGCTGCCCGCAGGCAGGTTGGCGTAATATGCCTCATGTCCGGTGCCGAGGCGTATCCAGTATTTGTCGAATCCCTCCAGCTTGTAGGCGTAGCGTATCTGCTCCAGGCCGCTGTAGTCCAGGGCCGCAAACGATATGCTGAAGCCGTTCTGGCTGTGCCTGATGGTGACATCCGGCTTCTCGCAGAGTTCCGCCTGGATGGGACCGTCTTCCGAAGGACGCACAAGCTGGTTGTGTATGCGCAGGTCTTCAAAGACGAGCGGCACGGTGCGGCGGGCAGGGGCGTCCATGGGGTTGAACCAGGTGATGCCGTGCGTGCCGCCGAAGACCAGCGTGCCGTCCGGCAGCAGGCAGCTGGCGCGGTCCGAGAACTGGTTCCCCCCTATGCCGTCGGCCTCGAAATAATGCACGAACTCCCCTACGGTGCGGTCGTACTTGCCCAGGCCGTTCATGGTCGATACCCAGATGTTGCCGTGGCGGTCTTCCTGCATGGCGCAGATGTCGGGGCAGGGCGCGCCGTCCACGGGGGCGACTGAACCCGTACCGGCACTGCGGCGGATGATTCCGTTGCCCACGGTGCCTAGCCAGACGTCTCCCGCATCGTCCTTGAACAGGCATGAGGGGATGACTAGCGAGCGCCGCAGCTGCCCGGACAGCTCCTCGGGCGAAACCTGGGCCTGGGTGGCCTCCATGCTGTATGTGTTGACCTCTGCGGGGAAGCGTCCGAAGCAGGCCACCGTCAGGCGCCCGGGCTCGCGCAGCAGCATGTCTGTGACCGACGTCCATTCTTCAGGCCCGGCAAGGGGCACCTGGCTGACGCTGCGGTCCGATTTGTCGTAACGCACCAGCGCGGGGCCGAAGCCGCCTATCCAGATGCAGCCGCGGTCGTCCTCCGCAATGCATGAAGGGCTGAATGCGAATACGGTATCCACGGGCCTGAAGCGCCTGCCGTCCCATTTGCAGCGCACCGCGCGCATCTTGTCCGTGAACAGGAGCCAGTAATCCCCGGCGGAATCGCAGAAGAGACGGGTGATGCGTATGTATCCCACCCCGGAATCCTGGATCAGATAGCCCAGTGGCACGTTTTCCAGCTTGCCGTCGGATAATCCGTATCGCCACAGGCCGTCCCGCAGGGTGGTGATCCAGAGGTTGCCCGATTTGTCTGTATCCAGTGAAACGACCGTCTTGCCGGCAAAGGCGCCGGACAGGAACTTGTTGCCGCCGAACTGGCTTGCAGTGGCGTGCGATACGGTCCAGCCCTGGTCGGTGGTGCCGAACCAGAGGTTGCCGCCGCTGTCGCGGAATATGGTGCGCACCTCCGTGGAAGGCACGATGTACGGGAAGTCGGCATCGTCCTGATGGCTGAGGCTTTCGCGCGTTCGGTTGTAGTTGAAGAAGCCTTTGCCGATGACTCCGAGAAGGATGGAATTGTCCGAGACGGCGTAAATCATGTCCACGTCGCCCCCCATTATGCGGGGCTCCCTGCGTATGGCGGCGGGAAGGTCCTTGGGAGCGAGGGTCCTGGCGTCCAGGATGCTGAGTGCGCCCATGCCGGCGAACCACAGCTCGTCGCGGCCCGCATCGCACATGTGGTAGGACTGATGCGGCAGCGTAAGCGATTGAATCTCAGAGAAATCGCGCGCGTCATAGACCTTCAGCGTCCAGCCCATGTCCGTAACCGCCAGCAGGCGTCCGTCCTTCATGAGGACCACCTGGCCGGCGAATGCGGCGAGCTCGCGTATGACGGGGCGCAGGGCGTCCTGGGCGCCGTCGTAAACATAAAGGGTGCTTCCGTTGGAGAAGAAGATGCGGCCGTCGCGGCCGTCCATTATGGACGATATGGACAGGAATCCTATGGGCGATTCCACCCGGTGCCACTCACCGCCGGGCGTAAGGAAGGCCACTCCGCTCACGGTGGCGGCCCAGATGGTGCCGTCGGAGGCGGCAAGGATGGCGGATACCTGATTGTCCGGCAGGCCCGAGGAGTCGTCGGTGGAGAAATACTGGTGATAGGTATGGCCGTCGTACTTGTCAAGGCCCCTGAAGGTGGCGAACCAGATGTGCCCACGGGGATCCTGGGCTATGGCGTTAACACGGCTGTTCGACAGGCGGTCCGAGAGCACCACGGCTCCGGGAGTTTCCTGCTGCGAGGGCTGCACCTCGCTGCAGGAGGCGGCCGTCAGAAGCACGAAAGCCGATATCAGGAAGTGGCGTAATTTCATACCTCTAATATAGTGTTTTTCTGCTGAAATCTGACTTTTTGAACAAATCCGAAGATTTTTGAACAAATAAATCTTATTGTACGCACACGTGGAAAAGCATTTGAAAATGGCAGAAAACGATTGGGCGGGATATGTCCTATTTTTGTATCACTAAAACTATCCGCTCATGGCACTCAAACAACTGACCGCTCTTTTCTGCCTCTCCGTCATCATCTCCGCATGCAGTTGCGGCGGGAATTCCCGCAACGTCAAGGAGGCAGGAGAACTTGAGACTTCCGCCAGACACACCACCGTCTCCATCAAGTCCGGTCCCGTCGCCGGCTACGTGGACGACGGCGTTTTCATCTACAAGGGCATCCCTTACGCCAAGGCCGAAAGGTTCATGCCTCCGGTGGACCCGGATCCCTGGACCGACGTCCGTCCGAGCCGCGCCTACGGCCCCACCTGTCCCCAGGACAAGCGCGCCGGCTGGTATTCAGACGACCAGGCCTTCGCAATGCACTGGGACGACGGCTTCCCGGATGAAGACTGCCTCCGCGTGAACGTCTGGACCGCAGGTATAAACGACGGCGCCAAACGTCCCGTCATGGTATGGCTCCACGGCGGAGGATTCCGCGCCGGCAGCGGCCAGGAGCTCATCAGCTACGACGGAGCGGCCCTCGCCCGTGACCACGGAGTGGTGGTCGTCACCCTCAACCATCGCCTCAACGTGCTCGGATTCCTCGACCTGAGCGCATACGGCGCCAAGTATGCCAGGAGCGGCAACGCCGGCATGCTGGACATCGTAAAGGCGCTCGAGTGGGTGCGCGACAACATCGCCTCCTTCGGCGGAGACCCCGGCAACGTGACCATTTTCGGCCAGAGCGGCGGCGGCGGAAAGGTCTGCACGCTCATGGCGATGCCGTCGGCGAAGGGCCTGTTCGGCAGGGCCATCGTACAGAGCGGATCCATCACCGAACTCGCCACCACCGCATGCTCCCGCAGGGTC
>JAFZLQ010000115.1 GCA_017551425.1 Bacteroidales bacterium
GCTCGCTGCGAATGGCCTCGCAGAGGCGGTCTGTCACCTCGACGGCGCTCATCTCGGGACGCAGGTCGTAGGTTGCGACCTTGGGGGAATTGACCAGTATCCTGTCTTCGCCCTCGAACGGGGTCTCGCGGCCGCCGTTGAAGAAGAAGGTCACGTGGGCGTATTTCTCCGTCTCCGCGATGCGCAGCTGCTTGAGTCCGGCGCGGGAGATGGTCTCGCCCAGGGTGTCTGTGACTTCTTCCTTGGGGAAAAGAATGTGGAGGCCCCGGAAGGAGGCGTCGTAGGGAGTAAGGGTGCAGTAATAAAGGGGTATAGTGTGCATACCTTCCTCCGGCATCTCGTTCTGTGTGAGCACGTTGGTAAGCTCGCGGGCGCGGTCGTTGCGGAAGTTGTAGAAGATCACGCAGTCGCCCTCCTCGACCTTTGCGAGAGGCTTGCCGTCCTTTTCTATCACTATTGGTTTGATGAACTCGTCTGTGACGTCGGCGTCGTACGATGCCTGGATGCCCTCCAGCGCACTTGCGAAGCGGGCTCCCTTGCCGTCCACCAGCATGTCGTAGGCTTCCTTCACGCGGGCCCAGCGCTTGTCGCGGTCCATGGCGTAGAAGCGTCCGCAGACTGTAGCCACGCGGCCGGTGGTCTCCGCCATCTTCTCTTCAAGCTCCTTCACGAAGCCGTAGCCGCTGTGGGGGTCGGTGTCGCGGCCGTCCATGAAGCAGTGCACGAAAACGTCCTTCAGGCCTTCCTTCTTAGCCTCTGCGAGGAACTCATAAAGGTGCTCGAGGGATGAGTGCACTCCTCCGTGGGAGCAGAGGCCGAAGAAATGGAGCTTGCAGCCGGTACGCTTGACGTAATCGTATGCGTCACGTATCTCCTTGTTGCTGAGCAGCTCGTGCTTGCGGCAGGCTATGTTGACCTTAACGAGGTCCTGGTACACCACGCGGCCGGCGCCGAGGTTCATGTGTCCGACCTCGGAGTTGCCCATCTGTCCGTCGGGAAGACCGACGTACTCGCCGCACGCCTGCAGGTGCGCCATGGGATATTTTGCCCTGAGGCTGTCGATGAACGGAGCCCCCTGGGTGTAAATTGCATTGCTGCGGTCGTGGCGTCCTTCGCCCCAACCGTCAAGAATCATCAGTAAAACCTTTTTCATTGTCTCTCAATATCTTAGCTTTCCACCTCCGGGAAAAACTCCCGGAGGTCGGAACGTAACTCGCTGATTTACAGGCCGCGGGCGCGCAGCAGGGCGGCAGGGTCGGGATCGGCTCCGCGCCAGCTGCGGAAGAGCGTCATGGGTTCCTCGGAACCGCCCTTCTCCAGGAAGGTGCGGCGGAAGCTGTCGGCCGTCTCCTTGTTGAATACGCCGTCGGCCTCGAACTTCTCCCATGCGTCGGTGCAGAGCACCTCGGCCCACAGGTAGCTGTAGTAGCCTGCGCTGTAGCCGCTGTTGAAGATGTGGTTGAAGTAGGAAGTGCGGTAGCGCGGAATGATCTCGTCCACCAGGCCCATCTCCCTGCAGACCTTGTCTTCGAAGGCGCGGATGTCGTCGGGGCCGTTGAACTCCGCCAGCTCTGCGCTGGAAAGCTCATGCCACTTCATGTCGAGTATGGAGGCTGCGCAGAGCTCGCCCGTGTTGAAGCCCTGGTTGAACTTGAGGGAGTTGCGCACCTTCTCCACCAGCTCCGCTGGGATGGGCTCGCCTGTGGCGTAATGCCTGGCGTACACGGCCAGGATCTCGGGCTCGAAGGCGAAGTTCTCGTTGAACTGCGAGAACATCTCCACGAAGTCGCGTGCCACGCCGGTGCCGCTGACGGTCTGGTAGTCGCACTGGGACAGCATGCCGTGCAGCGCGTGGCCGAATTCATGGAATGCGGTCTGCACGTTGTCTATGGTAAGCAGCGAGGGGCTGCCTTCTTCGGGATGGGGGAAATTGCAGACGTTGACGATAATGGGACGCACGCCTGCGGACTGCTCGCGGAAGTTGTTCATCCATGCCCCTCCCCTCTTGGTGGAGCGGACGTAATAGTCGCGATAGAACAGGCCCAGCAGGGATCCGTCGGCGTCCAGGACCTTGTATGCCTTGGCCTCGGGATTGTACACCTCGACCTCGGGTGCGGGCACGATGGAGATGCCGTAAACGCGTTCCGCCGCGGCAAATACGCCGGCCAGCACGTTGTCGGCCTCGAAGTAAGGCTTGGTCTGGCTCTCGTCGAGGGCGTACTTGAGGGCACGCACCTTGTCTGCGTAGTAGCCGTAGTCCCAGGCCTCGATCTTGTGGCCTGCGAGCTTCTGCATTTCAACCATCTCCTCTTTGGCCTTGCGCATGGAAGCGTCCATGATGGGTTGGAGGAAGTTGTCGACCGTCGCAGGGTCGCCGGCCATCTTGTTGGACAGCTGGTAGGCGGCGAAGTTGGGATAGCCGAGGAGCTCGGCCTGCTCTGCGCGCAGCTTGAGTATCTCCAGGACGATGGCGTTGTTGTCGTGCTCGCCACCGTTGTTGCCGCGGGTCGAATAGGCCTTGAAAACCTGCTCGCGCTTGTCCCTGTCGGAGCAGGAGGACATGAAGTCGTAGTACTCGCTCACGGTGATGCCGGTTGCCTCCTTGAAGGCATTGTTCTCCGCAAGGAGGTTCTGGCCGAACTTCTGGCTGAGGGTGCTCAGGCGGGTGTTGATCTCTGCGAAGCGGGCCCTGGCGTCTCCGGTGAGGCCCACTCCGTTGCGCTCGAATGCCTGGTATATCTTCTTGACGACCATCTGCTGCTCACGGGTGAGGGAAGCGGAATCGTCGTACACCGCCTTCACGCGGGCAAAGAGGCCTTCGTTCATGAAAATCTCATTGGCGGCGTCTGCGAGCATGGGGGTGACTTCTTCCTCTATGGCCTGCATCTCCGGGGTGGAGTCGCTTTCCGAGAGGTTGAAGAACACGCCCTGGACCTTTTCCAGTATGGGAGCCGACTTCTCGTAAGCCAGGATGGTATTGTCGAAGGTAGGGGCGTCGGGGTTGTCGATTATGGCCTGGATGTTGGCCTTCTGCTCGGCAAGACCGGCCTTGAAAGCCGGCATGTAGTCGGCGGTCTTTATCTTGGAGAACGGTGCGTTGCCGTAGGGAGTGTCCCACTCCTGCAGGAACACATTGTCGTTGTTACACGCAGTCATCATAGTCAAAGCTGCAAGAAACAATAAAACTCTTTTCATAGCATTAATTCACTTTTACTGATACCGAAGGTTCATCTACGAGTGAGAACTGGGCGGCGCCGCTATATATGGACAGGATTCCGGTGATGTCGCAGGTATGACCGTAGAATATGTTGTCGTCGAGCTGTACGTCGGCGAACTTGGAGTAGCCGCTGGTACGCACCTGGACATCGGTGCCGCCCAGGGTAAAGTAGTGCGACACATAGTTGGCGGTGGCGTACTTGACCATTATCTCCTTATAGGTGAGGGTGGCGTCGGGGCCGAAGAGGTCGAGCGTGCCGACGGCCTTGATAAGGTCCACGGGACGTTCCGTGATGGCGCCGTACCTGGTGTTGCCGCTGCCCACCTGCGCGTCATCCCAGTCGCCGGCCTGCACATGCGCTATGTACTGGGCTTTGGAAAGGGCCCATGTTGTGATACCCCATGTGCCGTTGTCGGAAAGGAATACGCGGTTCTCGGGATTGCCGGACTTGTGGTCCATGCTGGGGTTGGGATACACGAGGGCGAAGATTTCGTTCTTGTATCTGAGCCCCTTGACGGTGACCAGCTTGCCCCAGAGCTCGCCGGTGTAGCCCTTGCTCAGGGCGGTCTTGATATCGGCCTCGGTCACTTCCACAGGCTGGACCGGATCGGCCTTGACACCCCTGAAAACATGCTGGTTGATAATCTCCTGCACGTCTATGTAGGAAGTCTCGTACTCGTTGGTGGAAGTGTTGTCGGGCTCCATTCCGAGCTGTGGCATGCCGTTGTAGGCTCCCAGCGTGAGGCCAGTGCAGTACACATACACCCACTGGCCGAGCGAGAACTCGCTGTAGAGCGACGACTTTCCTATCTTGACGTCTATGCCGCCGGTCTTGTCCTGGATGTAGAGTTCGCGGTAGATGTTGCCGGAGCGGTCGGAAGAAATCACCTGGCCCTTGATCCAGATGTTGCCCCCGAGCTCGACGCCGCCTCCCTTGTACATGGCCTTGAGCTCGCTTATGGAAATGAAGTTGTCTTCGAAGCCGTACTTGTAAAGGTCGGTCTCGTGGAAGAGCCTGGACTGCCTTGGTTCATTCTCGCCGAAGGTGAAGACAGGCTGCCACTCCTCTATGAAGCTGCGGCAGGAAGTGAATGCCAGCAGCGCGATGCAAAGCGCGATATATATCTTCTTCATGGCTTAGAATCTGAAATATACGTTCAACATGTAATTGATGCCCGACATGTAGAAGTACTTCGGGTCGAAACGGTAGAAACGCGACTTGGAGACGGTGTTGTCCACAATTCGGGTCTGCTCGTAACCACCGGTCTTGACGGAGGTGTTGTTGAGGAGGTTCTTGGCGTTGAAGGAGAAGCCAAGCTGATATTTGCGCTGGATGTACCAGGACTTGCCCACGGAGAGGTTGACGAGCACCGCCGGGTCGAACTTCTCCTGGGAGGCCATATAGGTGATTTCCTCGGGCGTTACCATGTTGTCGGGGCCCGCGGTGGCGTAGTCGGTGCGGTACAGGGGGTTCATGTCGAGGTAGGCGTTGTCGAAGTACTCGACGTCGGCGTCGATGAACCAGTAGTTGTAGTTGTATGCCAGGCCGAGGCTTGCGGCGAACTGGGGAGTGGAAGGCACGTAGTGCTTGACCCACTTTTCTATCACCGCCTCGGAGATATCCGTGGAGGTGCCGTCTACGAAGACCGGATGGCTCTTCCAGTAAGGCAGGGGCACGTTCTGCATGACTACCGACTCGCTGTTGTCTATGGTCTGCGTCATCCTGGGTGTGGAGGTGTAAACATATTCGCCCCAGCTCAGGACGCCCTGCAGCGACAGGTTGTCAACCAGGTAGGTGGGCATCTTGAATCCCAGTTCCACGCCCATGTGGCGCTCGTCTATGCCGGTGATGGCGAAGTTGGAGAAGGCGTTCTGGAGGTCGTCGTATGCGCTCATGACCTTGGACTGGTCCTTGATGGTGGTGAAGTAGGCGGTGGTACGGACGTTGATTCCGTTGCCGCTGTACTGCCAGTTGACGTCGGAGGTGAAGGTCTTGACGGTCTCCAGGTCGGACACCATGGAGTTGCGGGTCCTGGGCGACAGGAACACCTGGTTGAACTTGGGGGCGTCGTTGAAGTAGCCCACGTTGGCATATACCCTCTGGGTGCCGCCTATCACGTAGTTCAGGCCGAGCTTTGCCGCGTATGTGAAGAACTGAGCCTTCTTTGAAGCATATGACGAGGACACGCCGGGCGACGGTTCGATGCCGTATTCCTCCCAGGCAGCCGCCATCTGGGCATCACGGGGCTGGCCGGGGAAGAGGCCCTTGCGCTGGAGGCCGTGGCGCCAGAAGGTCTCGTATCCGAGGCGGACTCCGGCATTGGCGCTGAAGTTGTCGAGGACGAAGTTGCCGTTGACCCATCCGCCGGCGGTACGTGCCTGGGCGAGGTAGTCGTAACCGTACTTGTCCCCCACCTTCAGTTCCTTGGCGTTGCCGCCGTGGGCGATGTAATAGTCGAGGTCGTTCTGTATCCTCCAGGGCTGAGCGGCATACTCGCGCTCCGCAAAGTTATCGACATCAAGGAAATACGTTGCGCCGAGCAGGTCGGCAACCTTCTGATAATACTCGGTACGGTTGATCCTGGCGCTCAGGCCGCCGGTGACAGTGGCCCACTGCACGGGACGCCACTTGAAATTGGCGGCGAGGTTGAAGTCGTTCTGGTCCACGTGACGCTCGCCCTGGATGTACTTGGCGCGGCCGTCCTCCTGCAACGCGTTGATGTTGTAGAGGCGGTCCCAGTCGAGATGGGTGAGGTTGGGATAATCCTTGGAATGCGTCCAGACTTCCTTGGACCAGCCGTACTTCATGTCGTTGTTGCGGTTGAGGTCTGTGTTGCTGTCGTGGAAGTAGCTGGGGAGGTTGCGGTAGTAATCGGGCCTGGGGTCCTGGGCGTCGTACCAGTCGAGTGCGGTGTAGCCGTTCTGGCCGAAGCGGTAGAGTATCGTGGCGCCGCCCTCGAAACGGTCGGACGGGGTGAACTCATAGCGGATCACCGCAACAGGCTCATGTGTCTTGCGTACGCGCGAGTTGCGCACCTTGCCGTTCTGGTAGCCCCAGTTGGAGTTGTACATGTTGTCCTTCATGAGGTCGTACACCTCCTGGGTCGAGGAGTTCTGCGCTCCCCTCTCGCCGGGCGTGCCGAAGAATATGAAGCTGAGCTTGTTCTGACGGTTGAAAACCTTGTCGGCCGCAAGATAATAGGCGAAGGAGCGGTAGTAAACGCCGTCTATCCAGTCGTTGCCGCCGAGGCGGGCGGAGACGTTGGCCGCGAATGCCCAGCCGTTGTCCATAAGGCCGGTGGCGTAAGACGCCATGACGCGCAGGCGGTACAGCTGGCTGTTGGTCATGACGCTGCCCCTGAGACCCTTGCGCACGTTGGTGGCGTTGCCGAATATCTGCGTCACGCCGTTGTATCCTCCGAATCCGAAGTCGGACACCTCTGCGCCGTTTACCGTCTCCTTGGTACGCATGGCCTCGTTGAGGCCGCTCCAGAGCGAGAACGGGCTGTATCCGGTGATGGCGTCGTTGAGGCGCACGCCGGCAAGGTACACGTCCTGGCTCTCCGAGCTGTAACCGCGGGCGCGGAAACGCACCGACGAGAAATTGTAGCCGGCGATGTTGTTGAACACGTCGTTGGACCCGAAGAGGATGGTGGGGTTGTCGTTGTAGCCTGAGTCGTCGAGGTCGAAAGCGGCGAAGGAGTCGTCATCGACATCGGTCAGCTGCTGCAGGCTCGTCAGGGACAGGTTGAACATGTTCTTGACGTAGCCGTCGTTCACGGCGAACTGAACCTGATTCTCGAGGAAGTCGGGAGCTTCGATGACAAGGGTGTAGGAACCGTTGTCGAGATTGAGGATCTCGAAGGTACCGTCCTCGGCCGACTCGACGACCGCAATCTGGTTGGCGCCCTGCATAAGTACGAGGCGTGCCTTCTCTATGGGCTCCCTGCCGTTGCGGTTGACTATCGTTCCCTTCACGCCGCCGGTGTAATCCTGGGCGGAGAGGACGACGGACGCCAGCAAGGCGGCGAGAGCCATTAAATAACGTCTAAACATATGCCGTTGTTTTTATCTTGCGATTACGATGTAGGTGGGATAGTGGTCTGAGTAGCCGCCCACGAACGCTCCGTTGGAGAAGGTACGGAACGGGGTGCCCTTGTACTGGCCGCTCTGGTTGGTCATGAAGGGCTTGGAGAAGATGCGTCCGTAGTACTTGCCCTTGATGATGGGCTGGATCTCCCAGGAGCCGGCGGGGGCCTTGGCAAGGCTGCTGCTCACGAGGATGCAGTCGTAGATGTTGCTCTCTCCGCGGTAATACAGCGAGCTGTAGCCGGCCTTGAGCATGCTCAGGAAGGGCGAGAAGAAATCCTCGGGACCTACCTCGTCCAGGCTCTCGCGGCCGTGCATATACACTGCCATGGACGGGTCGGAGGGGTTGTCGTTCATATCGCCCATTATCACGCACTTGATGCCGGGATATTTCTCCATCATGCCGCGGGCGTGGTTGTAAACTATCTCGCCGCCGCGTGCGCGGTTGTCGGCGCCCTTGCCGCCCAGACGGGAAGGCAGGTGGCAGACATAGATGGCGAAATGCTCTCCGCCTATGAGTCCGTGGCACATAAGGATGTCGCGGGTGCGGAAGTTCTCCATCTCCTCGGGAGTCATGTCGAACTTGATCTCGCTCGGCGAGAAGGTGAAGGGGATGGCCTCGCTGTCCAGAAGGGTGAACTTGGTGGGGTCGTAGAGCATGGCCACGTCCACGCCTCGCCTGTCCGGACCGTCGTAATGGACTATCTGGTAGTTGGCGGCGGCGATTTCGGGCTCAACCACGAGGTCTTCGAGAACATGGCGGTTCTCGATCTCGGATACGCCAAGGACGGTATGCCATACTCCGTTGTCTTCCTTCATGGCGGCTATCACGTGGGCCATGTTGGCAAGTTTCTTCTGGTACTTGGCCTCCGTCCACTCGTTGGCGCCGTCGGGCAGGTATTCGTAGTCGTTCTTGCCCTCGTCATGGAAGGTGTCGAAAAGATTCTCAAGGTTGTAGAAACCTATGATGTGGGAAGTACGGGTCCCTGTGCCGGAAGCGTTCTTGGCAGGGCCGCAGGCCGTTGCCAGCAGAAGAACCAGAATCAGGGGGTAAAAAAGTCTTTTCATATTGCGGTTATTTTGTTTCTATGTCATTTCCACCAGTTGGATGGCGCCTGAGCCTCTATTGCGTCCGACTTGTCCTTTCCCAGAAGGCCGATGAGGTTGGGGAAGAAATCAATGCCTGTCTTCTCTTCGAGCTCGTCTATGCTCATTATGTAGTCCAGGTAATTGCCGCCGGAGATGCCGCCGCTGTGGGGCAGCAGGAAACCCGCGGCCATGAACCCGTCCGTCGCATATGGGGAATAGCCCCGGAACAGGAGAGCCTTGAAGTAGTGGCTGGGAATCTTTACGTCCAGACTGTCGAAGGGATGGCCGCTGGACACCCTGATGTACGGCGAAGCGTCGTTGTAGAGGCAGCCCGTAACGACGTACAGCGTATCCGAAGATGCGGCATAGCCGCGCACCCTGCCCTCAAGCTTGGCCCAGATCTCTCCGTTGAAGTCGTAGTTCTGGGGCGTCATGTTGGTGCCGTAGAACGTGGATGCGTTTGCCTTCACCGTGGTCAGCCTGTCTGCGGAAGGGATCTGATGGCCCCTGGTCCAGCCGCCGCCGTAGGTCCTGGTGACGTCCGGCTGGGCGGCCGCGGGCAGCAGCGGGTCGAAGCCCCAGAGATTGGAGCGGCTGCCGTTGCCCTTGAGGCTGTTGTTGAGCGGATATGCCACCCAGGGCGACAGGTTGTTTGTGGAATCCCAGTAGAAGGACCAGTTGCGTACGCCGCTCCTGGCCTTGCCCTGGTACTTCCCGCCGTCCATGTCGTGCACGAAGAAGGTCTTGCCGTCGTCCGGAGCGGTGGCGGGGAGCTCGAGCCAGTCGGCCACGGCCACATCGGCGCCGTTGTCGAGGGTGCCGTAGTACGCTCCCGCAAGCCCGGCCTGGGTGACGGTGGCGCTTGCGAAGCCGTTGCCGCATATCAGGACGAGGGTGACGCTGCGCGCCTTGTTGCCTGTATTCTCCTGGTAAATGAGGCTCATGTTGCCGATGGAACCGGTGCCCGATACGGGCGTCACGGCAGCCCAGCCGTCTGCATCGCCGAATTCGAGGCTCACGGTCCAGCTTCCTTCCGCGGTGACGCTCACCCACACGCTGCCCTCATCGGAGTTGAGTTCGGTGCTGCGCGGCGTAATTGCGGCGGGTGCTGCGTCTCCCTGCTCGTCGAAGTCCGTACAGGACGCGACGAGGGCGAGGAAGGAAGCGGACAGAGTCAAAGCCCGGCTTGCGTGACGGATCGGGCGCATCTGCTATTCGTACACTAGAGTAAGGTTCTGGAACTGCGCATTCTTGTCGTTGCAGACGACGATGCGGTATGCGACGCCCGGCTCGCCGGGAACCTCCCACTCATACTCGGCAGCCTTGTTGAGTGCCGAGTCGTTGATTTTGAGCCTGGTTCCGTCTGCCTTGGCGATATCCTCGACCACCGCGGTAGAAGCGTTGGCGCCGGTGAGGAACTTTACCTTGACGAGCGACTTGCCGTCTATGGCCGGGAACTGGATATACGAATTCGCCTTGCCGATCAGGAGGTAGAAGGTACCGGTGCTCTCCGCCTGATAGTAAGCATCGGCTGCGTGCAGGGTGAAGGTGTAGCCCTCGAAATCGAAGCTGCCGTCCTTTTGTCCGTTCTCTTTCTTCTGCGGCAGGCTTTCCATCTTCTGGGTGAAATCCACGGTAAGCGTTACAGCATCGCCGCTGGAGGCCTTGGCCTGGGTAAAACGGACTACAGCCTCGACCCCGGCGTCTGCACATACGACTTTGATGTTGGCCGTACGCGGCGCGTCGGAGGTATTGACCGGGAAGGTGAGGGTGACGGTGGCGTCTGCCGAGCCCGAAGCGGGGCTGACCGCAACGTCCTGGTTGTCCGAGCTGACGGTCCAGTCGGCGTTGGCGGAAACGGTGAAGGAAGCGCTGGTATCACCCGCCTTGGCCTTGACCTCGCCGGTGCTGACGTAGCAATGCTTTGCGTTGGGATCCGCCTCCCCTATCTCGGTTACGACAACCTGGAGGAGGTTCTTTCCGGAGTGGATGGTATTGAAATATCCTGTCATCCTGACCTCCCTGCCCTCGAGGGATGCAGGGTTGATGGATGAATGGAGGCTGGACGGAGTGGCCTTGCGGGTGGCGCCGGGGACCTCGACGTTCCAGAAGTTGCCGTCTTTTACAAGTTTGCCCGTAACGCAGACATACTCTGCGACAGCTGCGTTATAGCTGTCTATGCCGGCGGTGACGTCCTTCAGCTCGGTGCGGGGAACACTGTTGCCGGAGGAAATGGTGGTTGCGGTGGGATTGGTCAGTTCGGGAAGGCCGTAATAGGTTGTCTTGGAAGCTTCCAGCTTGATCTTGTCCCCTATCTTTACTGTAGGCTCCGCCTTGAGGTAAACGTAAACGTTGCTTGTGCCGTCGGTAACGATGAAGCCCTGGGAGGAAAGGGCGGCGACGATAGCCTCGGGTACGACGACCGAGGTGTCGTCAGCGGTGGCTATGACCTCGGTAACAGTGCCGGTCACTGCGTCCGAAGGCTGACCGCCGCCCTCGGTGAAGGACTCCACGGTTACGTTGATAACCTCGTGCTGCTTGTTCTTCTCGTAGTAGTCGTACGTGCCGTTGAGCACCGCGGTGCCGCCGTTCTTGATCTTGGTGGACCAGATGTCGAACTGGCCGTCCTTGAATCCGTAGATTACGATGGAACCGGTATCGTCCTTGAGGGTGAACTGCATCCAGTTCTTGCCGTTGGAGTTGCCGGTCTTGAAATCGGACACCTTGCCGGTGAGGCGGTAATACGTATCCTTGTCTGCCTTGGCGATGAAGTCGGCCACGGTGGAAGCCGTGATATCTCCCTGAGGCTGGTCCGAGCCGTCCGTGTAGGACTCGACCGTCACATTCATGACCTCATGCGTGGTGGCGCCTGTGTTCTTGTTGGTATAGAGCTGATATGTACCGGTGATGACCGCGGTGCCACCGTTCTTGATCTTGGACGCCCAGATATCGTACTGGCCCTCCTTGAAGCCGTACACCGTAATGGATGCGGTGTCGTCCTTGAGGGTGAACTGCATGTAGTTCTTGCCGCTGGTGTTGGTGCCGGTCTTGAAGCTGGAGACCTTGCCGGTGAGGCGGTAGTAAGTGGTCTCGTCGGCCTTCTCGATGAATTCCTTCACGCTGAGGTCCGTAATTTCGTCGGGGCTCTGTACGCCGCCCTCGTTCTTGCCCTTGTGCTCGTACACGAAGGCGGTGCCCTGTGCGGTTTCCGGGGTGTTGCCCTTGAAATTGACGACGTTGCCGTAGATTATCACTTCATCACCCTTTTCAATCTGGCTGTCGCTTTGCTTCCAGCCGCGGTTGCCGAGGTACTTGACACGGTAGCAGGTGAACTGCTCGGCGGAGCCGACCTCGTCTGCGATGGTGAAGGTTCCGTTGCCGTAATCGGTGGAGAACGCCTCGGTGATCACATCCACCTTGCCGCGGATGAACACACCATCGGGGCTTGTCACGTCGCTGCCGAGCTTCTTCACGTAGTCGATTACGCCGCGTACGGAGTAAGGATCGGCCTTGGTGCCGGAACCGGCCTTCAGCTCACCCCTCTCTCCTTTCTGGGAAATGTACAGGTATGCCTTGGCAAGGCCGATGGAGAACTTTATCTCTCCCGTGCGGTCATAGCCGGGGTTGGCGGTGACGGATACCGTGACGGTCTGCTCCTTGGCGGATGCCAGGCCTTCCTCGATGTCCAGGGCTGCCCAGTCGGGCATGCTGGAGATGTACCAGTCGCGGGTGGCGAGAATGGAGACCGTAGCGGAACCGACTCCCTTCTCCAGGACGATCTCGTCGGGGTTGACTTTAAGCTTGGGGACGCCAAGCTCCTCCTCCTGCTCGCAGGCGGTGAAAAGTGCGCCGAGAGCAAGCAGAGCGATAGTTATTCGTTTCAGATTCATGGTATTGGTGTGTTTGTATAATTTGCCCAATTTATCAATTTTCAAATATAAGCTATTTTTCGGGCAAACGCAAAAAAAAGCGGCCCCCTTAAAGGGGACCGCTCGCAGAGTATTAAAAGGCTTTTTTACTTGACCTTGGTGATGGTAGGCATGGGGCAGGCGCCTTCGGCAGAATTGGGAAGGAAGCCGAAAGTGCCCCAGCTGCTGTCCACGAGGTCCACACCTATCTGGAAGCTGTCGGGAAGGCCTCCGGGGTAGGAGGAGCAGTCGAGGCTCACCTCATAGAAGTTGCCGTTGCCTACGCCCTCGCATACGGGAGCGGCTCCGGACTCGGCCCAGGCCCACTGGTTGTCAGGGGTGCCGGCCCACTTGTAGAACACGGAGCTGTAGCTCACGAATGCGCCGCTGTTGGTAATCTTGCCCTCGGTCATGTAGTCGATGGTAGGAGTTCCCCAGTGCTGCACGAGTGCGCCGCTGTCGTCGGTGTCGAAATAGAGATGCATGCGCACCTTGCCGTCTGCGATGGCGGCCTCGGTGAGCTCAAGAAGCACATAGAGCTTGTCTGCATAGTAAAGCTTAGCGCTCTTGAGGCCCTGAGGTTCAACGCCTTCCGCATTGGTGAAGGACAGGACGTAGCTGGACTCGACCCAGTCGGAAGGATCTCCGTCGATGGTGAGGTCGAGCTTCACTGCGGGCAGGACTACGACTTCTTCTATCTTGGTTGCAACCAGGGCGAAGTAAATGCCGCCGCTGCCGGAGGTGCCGACGTAGAAGCCGGATACCTTCACGGTCTTGCCGTCGAACTTGGGATCGAGCACCGAGCCCTGCAGGCTGCCGGTCCTCTTGGTAGCGCCCTCTACGGTAACGTTGGTATTGTTGCCGTTGGTCTGGTACACGCCGGTGAAGGAAACGAACTCGGCAGTATGTACGTCATCGGGATAGGCGTCGAAGTTTGCGGTGATGTCCTTTGCATTGAGTTTGGGGACGTCGGCACCGGAAGACAGTACGGTAACCTCGGCTCCCTGCTTGGACTCCACAAGGTTGTAATAGGTTGTCTTGACACCCTTTACGGTAACCACGTCGCCGACGGCGGGGGTGGTGGCGGGCTTGAAGGCATAGAAGCCGGTCTTGCCGTCGGTAATCACCACGCCGTTCTTGCCGACTGCGGCGGTGACGCCGGTCAGCTCGAACTCCGCATCGTCATCGAGGGCGATTACAGTGCTGAGGTCGGTATATTCGGGCTCCTGGGGGTCCTGAGGGTCCTGGGGATCCTGGGGATCTTCGGGGGCGGTGCCTTCCTCATGTGAGAAGTAGATACCGCCGCATAACTCCACGAGGTCACCGTAGGTGGACTTGTAGCCGATGGAGGTGAGCTTGTCGCCGACCTTGATGCCGGCGGCCTTTACGAAGCCCTTGCGGGCGTCGCCGGTGGCGCCCCAGCCGGGATAGAGGCCGTAGAGGTAGAGCTCGTTGGTGCCGTCAGAGATGTACAGATTGCCGTAATCATTCTCTTCGCCCTTGCTGTTGAGGAGCGAGGTGATGGTACCGGTAACCATGTAATATACATCGGGATTCTTGGAGTCTGCGACATCGGGCTTGGTGAGGAATTCCTCGATGGAAACCTTGGTCACGGAGATGTGCTTCTCGTAAACGGATTCCACAACCTGTGGATTGCCCTTGTAATCTCCGCGCTTGCCGACGAGGGTGATGATGTCACCGACCTTGGCGCCGCTGGCCTTGTAATCGTTGAGCCTGTAAACGAGGGTCTTGCCCGAGTAATCCTGGAGATAGAAGCTCTGGCCCTGGCTGTCGGAGGCATAATCCTCCATGATGACGCCGGTGATGCGGTACTGGGTGTCGCCTACGGCCGCAGCGAGGAATTTGTCGATGGAGACTTCGAGGATGGAGCCCTTCTGGGTGAATTCCTGCTCGCAGGAGTAATCCTTGCCGTCTTTGGAGGTGGTGAAGGTAACGGTGACCCTGCGGTCGCCGCCTGCGTTGGCGTCGGCGGAGAGGACTACATAGTCGGAGCCGAAGTCATCGATGTGGAGCCAGCTCTTTGCCTCGGCGGGAATCGCCACGTGGAAGCCGTCTCCCTTGTTCATGAGGGTGACCTTGATGGAGCCGCCTTCGAGAGGGAATTCGCTTACGCCTTCGCCCTCTTCCGCTCCTACGAGCTCAAGGGCATCGACGCCGATGAGGGAACGCTCGATAGCGATGACAGTGACGTCCACCATCTCGGGAGTGGTGCCGTTGTAGAGCTGGTAAGGGCCCTCTACGGTGATCACGTCACCGACGGCGAACTCCCATGCGTCGGGGTTGGCGGGGCAGTTGAGGTTCTCCATGGCGGCGTTGTTCTTGTCGTAGGTGTTGCCCTTCTTGTTGAGGGTACCATAGACATAGATGCCCAGGCCGCTGTTGGCATCGGTGGTGCCGTCGTTGAGATACCAGTTGCCGTATGAAGTGCTGGAAATCTTGGTGACGGTACCCTTGATGCGGAAGGAGCCGGCGCCGGCAGTTATCACATCGGACATTGCGGTGAGCTTGGGCTCTACCTTGGCGGTAACCTGTACGGCATTGACGCTCTGCAGTTTGCCGAGGCACTCGATGGAGAATGTGGCCTCGCGGGTCTCCGTGGCTGCGGTGGCGGTGAACTTGACGTTCTGCTCGCCGGCGGCGCCGGAAGCGGGACTGGCGGAAATCCAGTCGGGAAGGTCCTTGACAGCCCATGAATCTACGGCGGTGAGGGTTACGTCAACCGAGCCGCCGTCTGCGGGGAAGGAAAGGTACGACGAGGAGACCTTGATCTCATCGAGGTAGGAGCTGATCTCTTTTTCGCAGCCGGTGAAGACTGTGAGGGCGGCGAGAAGAGTAGTGAAAATATATCTGAGTTTCATATTGTCTGCCGCTTATTAGTTGAACATGTACTTGATACCGACGGAAGCGTACCAGCACTGGCCGAGAACGTAGTTGGGCACGAAGGTCTGGGTGTTCGCGTTGATGGATGCGGGAGTGGAGAAGGTTGCGTAACCCTCGGAATCGATGCCCTCATACTTGAGGATACGGGCCTCGGAACCGATTTCCGGGTTGAGACGCTGGCTTACACCCCAGCTGGAGTTGAAGAGGTTGAGGAGGTTCTTGATATCAGCCGAAAGCTGGAGAACGTTGGAGGTATTGCCGATCTTGACCTTGAAATCATGCTTGTAGCTCAGGTCGAGACGGTGTACCCAGGGATTGTAAACGCTGTAAGGCTCGGCATACTTGCCCTGGTTCTTGGAAAGGTAGCTGTCGTTGTGCACGAAGCCCATGAAGCGCTCGGCGTCGTCTGCGGAGACGAAGCGGAACTGGTTGTTCGCAACTTCCTCGTCGGTGGGGATGTAGACGGAGTCGTAGTTGTAGCCGTCGTTGTTCATGTCGTTGGTGAGCATGTAGGAATAGCTCGAACCACCCCTCCAGGCCTCATAGATGAGGCTGTAGTGGCTGCCGCCCTTGTCGTGGAAGGTAAGGGATGCGATGGCGCGGTCGGGAGTCACGTACTGCGAGTTGTGCAGGGCGATGTAGTTAGGCCCCATGGAGGTAGGAACATAGGTGAATGCAGACTCGGCTGCGGAGCCGGGCATACCTGTGATCTCCTTGCTCACGGTGTGGGTGTAAGCGGCATAGAGGCTGAGGGCCTTGGTAGGCTCGGCCTTGATGCTGGCGCTTGCGGACCAGCCATAGCCCTGGTCGGTATTCTCAAGCACGAATGCCTTGGTGCCGGTACGGAAGTCGTTGGGATAGAGCGGACGGGCGTCGGCGCCGTTGGGGCGGGCGAAGCCGCGGGCATCCTTCATGCTCCAGTCGGAGATGGATACTGCGTTGATGGTCTTGTTGAAGATACCTTCGGCAGAGACTGTGAGAGGGAAGCTGGTCGGCAGCGAATAGTCGAATGCGAGGGAGCTCTTCCATACCTGAGGCATCTTGAAGTTGGGATCGACCGCACTGATGGAGCTGGGGACCGTACCGTCCTCGGGGCTGACGGTTGAAGGGAATCCGAGGCCCGTGAGGTAGTTGAGGAGGGCGTCGACCGTAGGCTTGCCGTTGGCATCGGTCTTCATGCCGCCTGCGAAGGTGGCGAGGATGGCATCGACATCCTTATAGCTGTTCTTGACGGCGTCGGGATAGTTCTTGTAACGTGCGCTGGGGCCGATCTGGGCCTGATACTGCACGAGACCGCCGTTGGTAGGCATGTTGGTGAAGAACACCAGGGGAAGACGGCCGCTGAAGAGGCCGGTACCGCCGCGGACCTTGAGGCTCTTGTTGCCGAGGACGTCCCAGTTGAAGCCGAGACGGGGAGACAGGGTGACGCTGGAGTTGGGCCACTTGCCGGTGTCGATGTGGGTCTCTGCGTAGTCGTAGGCCTTGGGATAATAATTGAGCTTCTGGATAGCGGCGTTGGTCAGGAGGTCGCCGTTGTCGAAGAAGAGGCCGTCGACGCGGAGGCCTGCGGTGAGTTTAAGGCGGTCAACAGGGCTCCACTCGTCCTGTGCGTAAACGCCTGCCTTGTAGAACTGTACACGGGCGGCAGGATACTTCTCGCCGTCGTAGCCGTAGGTAAGGCAGACGACCTCGGGAACGCTGTTGAACAGCTGCTCCACGGTCATTCCGTCCTCCCAGTTGTAGCGGTAGTAGCCGGAGCCGTTACGCATGTACTGGTTGTCTGCCATCTGGTACTCGAAGCTGGCGCCTGCGGTGATCTTGTGGTTGCCCAGGAACCAGGTGATGTCGTCCTTCACGTTGGCGACGGTGTTGTGCACGGCGTTGTTCCATGTGAAGAGCTCGTAGCCGAGGGCGATGTAGTTGTCGTCACCCTTGGTGATGTCTATGAACGGGAACTCCTCGGAGTTGGTGCCGCGGATATCGTCAAGCTTGGAATAGGTGGCGAGGAACTGGTTGCTCAAGTTGTCTGTCAGGCGGGAGTTGAGGTCGAGGGACCAGGTGCTGACCAGGTTCTGCATGGAGTACATGGAGTTGGCGTACGACATGGAGTACTCGGACATACGGTAGTGGCTCATACGGGGGCCGCCGTCCATCGAGGTGCCGTTGGGGCTCTGCCAGTACTTGTTGAGCGTATAGTTGTAACGGAGCGAGAGATGGTGCTTGTCCGAAATGTTCCAGTCGATGCGGGCCAGGCCCTTGATGTTGCTCTCGTCTGCGGGGAAATCGGTCCAGGAACCGGTGTCGTAGCCATATCTGCTCTTGACATACTCGGAAACGGCTTCGAGGTCGTCGAGCTTGGTGCGGGAGATGTAGTTCTTGGCGTCCATCTTTCCGTCAGTGGAACCCTGCCAGCGGTTGACGACGGTAGGGATCTGGGTGTATTCGGCGTTCACGAAGAAGAACAGCTTGTTCTTGATGATGGGGCCGCCGAGGGTGAAACCGTAGATGGTGTTGCGGTCTATGGCGCGGGCGCCGCTGGTGATCTGCTCGCCTGCGACGGTATCGCCCTTCATGTTCTCGTTGCGGTGATACACGTAAGCGGTACCCTTGAAGGTGTTGGTACCGGACTTGGTGATGGCGTTCACGCCGCCGCCGATGAAGTTGGTCTGACGTACGTCATAAGGGCTGATGACGACCTGCAGCTCCTCGATTGCGTCGATGGAGATAGGCTTGCCGCCGCCAGGGAGATTGTCGCTCAGACCGAAGTTGTTGTTGAAGTTTGCACCGTCGACGGTGAAGTTGGCGAGACGGCCGTCGGAACCTGCGAAGCTCATGCCGTTGCCGCCGTAGGGAGAGAGGCGGGTGACGTCTGTGATGCTGCGGCTGACGGTGGGCAGGTTGACGATCTGCGCGTTGTTGATGTTGGTGGCAGCGCCGGTCTGCTCGGCTGCAAACTTGGAGCTCGCCTCGGAGATGACGACTGCCTCGGAAATCATGAGTTTGTCGTCGTCGAGTTTGGCGTCGAGGGCGTAAACCTCTGCCAGCTGGAGAGTTACATCGGTGTAGTTAACCTTGCGGTAACCCATGCAGGAGACCTCTACGCTGTAGGGGCCGCCGGAACGCATACCGGTGATGGTGTAACGGCCCTCCGCATTGGTGAGGCCATAATACTGGGAGCCGGAGGGCTGGTGCACGGCCACGACGGCCGCGCCGGGAACTGCCTCCCCGTTTGCATCGGTGACCTTGCCACCGAGGGATGCTGTCGTAACCTGCGCGAAGGCGGAAACGGCAAAAGCCATTGCCGTCAGGGACAGCAACAGCGAAATGAATAATTTTTTCCTCATATAACTTTAAAGGTGTAAAATTTCCGTCACAAAGTTACTTCAAGAAAAAATTCCAAGCAAACGAAGAATTAACATTTTATTAACAATTTTTGCGTATCTTTGCACACTTTAACTCGCGAGGAAAGATTTGCCTGCTTGCAACCTCGCCCTAAAAAATGCTAAAATGAATTATTTGTTCAGCTCGGAGTCCGTCTCCGAGGGCCATCCGGACAAGGTGGCCGACCAGATTTCCGACGCCATCCTCGACGAATTCCTTTCCCAGGACCCTGAGGCCAAAGTGGCCTGCGAAACCTTCTGCACCGCCGGCCTCGTGGTAGTAGGCGGAGAAGTACGTTCAGACAACGCCTACGTTGACATTCACGCCACCGTGCGCAAGGTCATCTCCCGCATCGGCTACACCAAGGCGGAATACGGCTTCGACGCCGCCTCCTGCGGCATCATCAGCACCATCCACGAGCAGAGCGCAGACATCAACCGCGGCGTAGTGCGCGCCTCGGAGGAAGATCAGGGCGCCGGAGACCAGGGAATGATGTTCGGCTACGCCTCCCGCGACACAGAGGAATACATGCCGCTGGCGCTGTCGCTCTCGCACGCATTGCTCAGGGAGCTTGCGCTCATACGTCATGAAGAGCCTGAGCTCATGCCCTATCTGCGGCCGGACGCCAAGGCCCAGTTCACCGTGGAGTTCTCGTCCCACCATCATCCGGTGAGGGTCCATACCATCGTCCTGAGCACCCAGCACGACGAGTTCGACACAGACGACGCAATGCACGAACGGATCGAGCGCGACGTGCGTGAAATCCTGATTCCCAGGATGATAGCCAAGCTCCCCGAGCGCACGGCGGCGCTGTTCCAGGGAGACTGGATCCTCCATGTGAATCCCACCGGCAAGTTCGTTATCGGCGGCCCCGCCGGAGACACCGGACTCACCGGGCGCAAGATTATAGTAGATACCTACGGAGGCCGCGGAGCGCACGGCGGCGGAGCCTTCTCCGGCAAGGATTCGTCCAAGGTCGACCGCAGCGCCGCCTACGCCGCACGCCACATCGCCAAGAACCTGGTGGCCGCCGGAGTATGCGACGAGTGCCTCGTGCAGCTCGCCTATGCCATCGGCGTGGCGGAACCCGTGAGCGTGTTCGTAGAGACTTACGGCAGCGCGCACGTAGCCGGAGGTGACGCATTCATCGCCTCCCGCGTACGCGAACTGTTCGACCTTCGTCCCGCCGCCATCGTGCGCAGGTTCGGGCTCAAGAACCCCATTTTCGGCCCTACCGCCGCCTACGGGCATGTGGGCCGCAAGCCGTATCGCGGCGTAGTGAGGATATGCGGGCAGGAGCGCGAGGTGCAGTTCTTCGGCTGGGAGCTGCTGGATATGGTGGATACGGTCAAATCGGCATTCGGCCTATGAGTTCAGGCGGAGGTTCCAGGAAAAAGTCACCGCGGGTGCAGATCAGCAACAAGCGGGCGTCGTTCGACTACGAGTTTCTCGAGCAGTACGACGCCGGCATAGTGCTGGTGGGCACGGAAATCAAGTCTTTCAGGGCTGGAAAAGCCTCCCTGGCAGACGCGTGGTGCTATTTTTCCGGCCATGAGCTCTACGTCCGGGGGATGAACATCTCCACTTATTTCTGGGCTTCCAAGTGGGGCAGCCACATCCCGGAGAGGGACCGCAAGCTGCTCCTTACGCGCCGTGAGCTCCGGCATCTGGAGCAGGCCGTCAAGAACAAGGGACTGACCATTGTGGCCGTGCGCGCATACATCTCGGAGAACGGCTACGCCAAGCTCCACATCGCTCTGGCGCGGGGCAAGAAAGAATTCGACAAGCGCGCCACAATCAGGGAAAAGGACATCCGCCGCGAGATGGAGCGGGGGTAGAGTTTGTTTACGGCTCGTTCGCCAGGCTGAGGATGATTTCGTCCAGGATCTGGGCGGTGGTGGCGGACGCCGCGGTAACGTTGTTGGTGAGGATGGAAAAGACCACCGTACGGCTCCTGTCCTCCCCCGGGGCGGGAAGTATGTATCCCGACATGCAGCGCACCCCGTTCATCGAGCCGCTTTTCATTTTGATCCTGGTCCTGGTCTCAGCCGGAACTCCGGACATGCGGTACTTGAGCGTGCCGCGGCCGCCGGGGTACGGGAGCGATGCCACGAACGCACGTGAGGCCTTGCTGCCCAGCATCTTGCGCAGGAACTTCACGAAGAACTCGGCGCTCACGTAATTCTTGCGCGAGAGGCCGCTGCCGTCCACCAGCACGCAGGCGCCGGCGGGATACAGCCCCATCGACTTGAGAAGGGATTCTTCGGCCAGGGCCGCCTCGCTGCGGTCTGAGCTGCCGCGTACGGCTATGCCGAGGGAGGCGAAGATGGTCTCCGCGTAGAAGTTGTCGCTCTCGGCATTGGTGTCGGCTATAATATCCGCGAGCGTGGGCGACAGGCGTGAGCCGAGGGTCACGAGGCTGTCGGCAGCCGGATACTCGGCGCCGGATGCCAGAAGGTCGGGGCGCACATAGCCACGGGAAGTGACGTCGGCATATCCGTCGGTAACCGTTATGCCGTTGTCCGTCAAATACTTATGGAAATAGTACGCATAGGTCCAGGGAGCGAAGGGATTGGAGCCCTGGAATACGTATCCGCTGCGTTCCGCCGGGAAGGAGCCGAAGAACTCGCACCTCGGCACGAGGCCCGTGTTGATGCAGTAGAGGGTGTTGGGAGTACGGGCCGCGCCGGTAGTGGCGCTTACAGTCCAGCTGAGCCAAGGCGCCTCCGGATACTTGGGCTGGATGGCAAGGGCCGCCCCGGGCTCTCCCGGGGTGACGCTGAAGTCCTGGGCGTTCTCGTAGAAGTTGAGCCCCTCGGGACCGGCGCCGTAGTTGTAACCGAGGTCTTCCACCTGCCATGACGGGTGCTGGGAAGGGCGGTTGAAGTAGCGAGGGTCCGCTATCACGCGGCCCTCGATCCTCCGGATCCCGGCATACTCGAGAAGCGAGCGGTATGTGCCGAAAACGGCTTCCAGGGGCTCTGCGCACTTGCTTCCGGAACCGGTGGTCGGGTCGCCTTCGCCAACTATGTAAAGGTCTCCCACCAGCACGCTGTCCCTGATCTCGCCGCTGTAGGCAAGCGAAGTGCGGAAACGCCAGCCGGCGCCGAGCCTGGTGAGGGCGAGGCCGGTGGTGATGAGTTTGACGTTGGACGCCGGCACCAGTTTGACGCCGCGGTTGAGCTGGGCGAGGGTGTCGCCGTTGGCCCGGACGGCAAGGACGCCTACAATACCGGAACGCAGAGGCTCTTTTCCGGCATAATCGGAAAGAAGCTTCTGCGTTACCGTGGTACCGGCCATGGCCGCGGTGCCGCAAAGGCAGAGGGCCAGGACCGCCGTTATCCTGACAAGCGCTCTCAAGCTTTCTTGACAGCGGCGCTGAGTTCTTCGTAGAGGGCGTCGGTCTTCTCGAGGACCTCCTTGCGGAGCGCCTGATAATACTGGCGGGCGGGACCGTCGGCACGGGCTGCCTTGTCGCGGAGCTCGTTGTAAAGTTCGATTGCCTTGTCGAGGAGGGCGGAAGCCTTCTCCTCCGATACTTTGGAATTGACGGCGGCTACGAGCGAGCAATCCTCGATGAATGCGCTGAGAACGTAGTCGATGTCTTTCTTGATGTCTCTGAGGTTCATGTCTGTCTTTGTTAAATCGGGGCAAAGATAACACTTTTTTTTCATTGTGTTTATTTTGTCATCCTGAGCGCAGCGAAGGATCTTCGTCGTTCCGGCAGATTCTTCGTCGCTGCGCGACTCAGAATGACAGGGAGGAGGCGACTCAGAATGACAGGGAGGGTCCCTACTGTCATCCCGCGTCCCTACTGTCATCCTGCGTCCCTGCTGTCATCCTGAGCGCAGCGAAGGATCTACCTCGCTCAGGAGATTCTTCGTCGCTGCGCGACTCAGAATGACAGAGAGGAGGCGACTCAGGATGACAGGGAGGAGGCGACTCAGAATGACAGGGAGGAGGCGACTCAGGATGACAGGAAGGATGCACCGGCGTTGCTTTGGAACGATATGACTTGGTTTTGTTCCAAACAGCATAGATTTAAGGTGAAATGGAACAAAAACAGCATCTGGCGTTCCAGTTTTCCCGGATTATTCGTATTTTTGGACGTCTGCGAAATTAGAATGGCTTTGGCACATCA
>JAFZLQ010000116.1 GCA_017551425.1 Bacteroidales bacterium
CGCGGACTCCTCCAGATCTTCGCGGAGAACAGCTGGATCGACAACGACAACCCCTGGGCCCCCGGACGCGAGGACGGCACCCTGCCGCGCTTCACCAAGACCAATTATCCCTGGAACTCCGAGGACTCCACGCTGTGGACCGTGGACGCCAGCTACCTGCGACTCAAGAGCGCAAGCTTCGGCTACACCTTCTCCCGCAACAAGTTCTTCGACAAACTGGGAATCGGCAGCGTAAGCCTCATGTTCACCGGTTACAACCTCTGGACCCTGTCTTACATGACACTCCAGGATCCTGAAGCCAAGTCCAGCGACTCCGACGGTACCTACCCGCTCGTGAAGACCTACAACCTGGCCCTCAACATCAACTTCTAAAACAGGCTCACAATGAAAAGATTATTTGGAATACTGACCGTTGCCGCGCTGCTCGCCGGCATGGCCGCTTGTGAAAGCCTCAAACTCGGAGACGAGGGCCTCAGCAAGGCTCCGGAAAGCTCCGGCGCCACCATCGACACCCTGTTCGCTTCCCTCAAGGATGCAGACAAGGTACTGGCTTCGGCATATTACTACCTGCCTTACGGACTCATCTCCGACTTTGACAGCAAGATGGGCAAGGACATAGTCGAGTCCATCACAGACCACTTCGTCTCCAACAAGCACACCGAGGGTGACGGTCCCAACGACCTCTACTACACCGGTGCGCTCGGCGCCAACATTTCCGGCGACGCGGCGGGCGGAGAGACATACCGCTTCGGCAGCGAGAAAGACTATACCGCCATCCGCTACGGCTGGCTCTTCCTCGAGAACGCGGAGAGCATCCCCGACGCCAATCCCACCCAGCTCAAGCGCAAGTGCGCCGAGGCCAAGATGTGCATCGCAATCGCTTACGCCAACATGGTACGTTACGTAGGCGGCGTGCCCATCATCGACCACGCGGTGAGGACCGACGAGGAGATGATCTATCCCCGTGCAACCTTCAAGGAGACCATAGATTATATAGTGAAGCTCTGCGACGAGGCCGCACCCGACCTCCCCTGGCAGGTGACCGGCGCAGAAGACGGACGCCTCACCAAGGCTGCCGCCCTCGGCCTCAAGCTCCGCATGCTCTGCTTTGCCGCATCTCCTACCTTCAACTCGGACAAGCCCTGGAACGACAAGGCATCCGACTGGGAGAAAATGGGCAAGTACGTACGCTACGGCGAGCACTATGACGCAGGCCTCTGGACAGCCGCCAAGAAAGCGGCCGACGAGTTCATGAGCGCATGGAACGCCGGCGGCTGGTACGCGCTCGTACAGGCAGTCCCCACCGGAGTGGATCCCGTATCGGGCACGACCTATACCCTTCCCGCCGACTACCGTCTGGCATACCGCAAGTCCTATCGTGACCGCGGTACCACCGAGACCATCATCTCCGTGCGCAAGAGCAACAGCACCAGCTATCACGACAAGAACATGGACCTCCAGGACGACTTCGGCTGCGGCGGCACGCTCAACTGGGTCAACCGCTTCCCTTATGCCGACGGCACCCCGTTCCCCGAGGACTTCGACTGGAGCAATCCCACCGCAGGCGGCCCCGACCGCAACCCGTTCTTCAAGAGCGACGCCAACGGAGACCTCAAGGTTGACAACGTTGGTTTCCTCGAGACCCGCGATCCCCGTCTGTACGAGAACGTCTGCGTTCCCGGAGACCTCTGGAAAAACGGCGTCGTAGGTCCTACCTACACCAACGCAAAGAGCCCCAACTTCCAGGACGGCAACACCGGCTTCCTGCAGATGAAGTTCATCTACCAGACGGAAGCAGACCGCAACGTTCCTCCCCACTGGTGCCTTATGCGACTCGCCGAGGTTCTCCTCAACGCCGCAGAGGCCTACAATGAGGCCGACGGCGGTCCTTCCGAGCTTGCCTACCAGTGGCTCAACGCAGTGCGCGCCCGCGTAGGCCTTCCCCCCGTGGCTGAAGGCATGACCAAGGAGCAGTTCCGCGACGCCCTCATCCTCGAGCGCGACCTCGAGTTCGGCTTTGAGGAAGTGCGCTGGTTCGACATGGTGCGCTGGGGCCTGACCTCCGCGTTCACCACCAAGCTCAAGGCACTCGACGTTACCGGCAACAAGCAGAAGAACGCAACCTCGTTCACTTTTGTCGTGAAGGACGCCTATCCTCCGAGAGTGTGGTACAACACCTGGGACACCAAGTGGTACCTCGCACCCATCCCCGCCATTGAGATTAACAAGGGCTACGGAATGACTCAAAATCCGGGTTGGTAAACTATTAAATGTACCCGAAGATGAAAAGATTAGCTATATATATGATTCTTCCGCTTCTGATGGTTTCCGCCGCGGCGGCCGCCCAGGAAGGAAAGCCGGTGTCGCAGATCGACTCGATCCTGCTCGGCAACCCCTTCCACGTACAGGCAGCCACAAGCGCCTCGCTGGACGCCTCGGTTTTTGAGAAAAGCCCTGAAGTGGACATTGCAAAGGCTCTCTACGGCCAGTTCTCCGGAATGCTCGTGAAGCAGGGCACCGGCCGCAGCGAAGAAAACCAGTCCAAGCTCCGCCTCCACGGGCACAGCCCGCTGGTCCTCGTGGACGGCTTCCCGCGTGAGCTCAACGACCTCACCGGAGTCGAGATCGAATCCGTCACCGTGCTCAAGGACGCAGTCGCCGCCGCAATATACGGCGTCAAGGGCGCCAACGGCGTGGTGATGATCACAACGAAGCGCGGCACGGACGCACCACTGCACGTTACGGCAAAATACCAGTACGGATTCGCCACCGCCTATCGCAATCCCGAGTTCTCCAACTCGTACACCTATGCCTATTATATGAATCAGGCACGCGAACTGGACGGTCTCGCCCCGCGTTACACCAACGAGGAGCTGAACGGATTCTACAACAATTCAGACCCGTACGCATATCCCAACGTCGATTGGTGGAACGAGATCTACCGCGATCACGGCGACAATCACCGTGCGCAGTTCACCTTCTCCGGCGGTAACCGCAACTTCCGCTACTTCACATCGGTCGATTACATGAAGGACAACGCAATGTTCGTGACGCCCACCGCGGACGACCGCTACAACGGCCACGTTTACGACAACCGCCTGAGCATCCGTTCCAACGTGGACGTGAACATCACCGAGTCCACCGCCATGAAGGTGGGCGTGATGGCACGTCTGGCCGAGTTCAACAAGCCTTACATCATGAGGAGCAGCAACACCATCGAGAAGCTCCTCTACAAGCTCCCTTCCGCCGCTTTCCCCATCAAGCAGTCTGACGGGACCTACGGCGGATCGTCCATCTACGGCAACAACAACCCCGTGGCCCTGTTCCAGGAGTCTGGCCAGCACCAGTATTCCAACACCAAGGTGCTCGCCAACATGGACCTGCGCCAGGATCTCGGATCCCTCGTGGAAGGCCTCAGCGCCAACGCTTCCGTTGCATTCGACTACATCGGCAAGCTCACCGAGGTCGCAGAGAAGGAGTTCCAGTATGCCGAGCTCGTGGGCAAGGAGCTGAAGTACTACGGCACCAACTCCAAGACCGTGGAGTTCGAGCACTGGTTCAGCAGCCTGCAGATGAAGTTCGAGCTTATGGGACGACTGAGCTACGCCCGCAACTTCGGCGACAACCATGTTGAGGGACACGTAGGCTACCGCCAGCGTTCCTGGATCGAGAACGAGCGCAACGCATCCTCCAAGACCCAGGAAATCTTCGCCACCGCAAGCTACAACTGGAAGAACCGCATCTTTGCCGACGCAGTGGTCAACTACTCCGGCTCCGCCTATCTCGAGCCCGGCAAACAGTTCAACTGGTATCCCGCAGTGAGCCTCGGCGCAGTGGTTTCCGAGGAGCCTTACATCAAGGTCGCAGCATCCTGGGGCCTTTCCGGTTCCGACGAAGACCTCGAGCATGAGCTCTGGCGCCAGTCTTACGGTTCCAGCAACGGCCACAGCTTCTACTTCGGCAACGGAGACCAGCCCAACGGCTATTCCGGCCGCGCAGAAGGCGACATGGCAGCCCTCACCCTCGCTCCCGAGCGTTCCAACAAGGCTACCGTGGGTATCGAGACCAGGTTCTTCCGCGACCGCCTGCAGCTCAGCGCCGACGGATTCTGGGAGCAGAGGTCCAACATCCTCATCGAGCCTTCCAACGTTTCTGAAGTCATCGGTATCGGCATGAGCGAGCAGAGCCTCGGCGAGTACCTGTACCGCGGCGTGGACGCAGCCCTCGCATGGGACGACAAGGCCGGCGACTTCGAGTACGGAGTTTACGGCAACGCCGGCTGGCTCTTCACCGAGGTGGTGGACGACGGCCAGGCATACCAGGCGTACGACTACCTGTACCACAAGGGCAACCCCGTCGGCCAGCGCTACGGCCTCGAGGTTATCGGCATTTTCCAGAACCAGCTGGAAATCAACAACTCTCCCAAGCAGACCTTCGGTGAAGTCCGTCCCGGCGACCTCAAGTACAAGGACCAGAACGGTGACGGCATCATCGACAGCCAGGACGTGGTGAAGATGTTCGGTTCCAACTATCCCCTGCTCGAGTACGGCTTCGGCCTCCACGCAGGCTGGAAGGGCCTCAAGGTATATGCAGACTTCCAGGGCATTACGGGCGTTACCGTGAGCTTGCTGGATTCCCCTCTGTACCAGCCCCTTACCGACAGCAACAGCACCATCTCCGACACCTTCCTCAAGCGCGAGGTCCCCTGGACCCCCGAGAATGCGGACAAGGCCACGATGCCCCGCCTCACCACCCTTGACGGCGAGAACAACTACCGCAGCAGCAACCAGTGGTACCGCGACGGCTCCTTCCTCAAGCTCCGCAACGTCGGAGTCTCCTACACTATTCCCAAGAGCCTGCTCAAGATCTGCGACGCCACCGTTTCCGTGAACGGGACCAACCTGTTCAGCGTGGACAACATCAAGTTCGCCGATCCCGAACAGCTCGGAGCCGCCTATCCTTCCACCCGGGTAATCTGGGGAAGCGTAAAGTTCAACTTCTAAACCGGGAAATGATATGAAAAAGCTTACTTATATAATATCCGCCGTCCTGCTGCTTGCAGGCTGCAACTTCCTGGATTTCGACGAAACTTCCAGCCTCTACGAGCGCGATGCCATGTACAAGACGTACAGCGACATCCAGAAGATGCTGACCAACATCTACGGCTACATGCCCAACAAGGACATTGTCGCCGTGAGCGACGCGATGCGCGACTGCGGCTGCGACGACGCCGAATTCGGCGATCCCAGCGCAACCGTACAGCGTTACAACAACGGCAACTGGTCGGCCCTCTCTACCGTAGATACCCAGTGGTCCCTGTACAACGCGATCCGCTGCACCTGGGAATTCCTGGAGTCCATCCCGACGGTTGACCTCTCCATTTACAAATACGACGTCAAGTACCAGCAGTGGCTCGAGCACATCAAGTACTATCCGTACGAGGCACGCCTGCTCAAGGCATACTACCTGTTCGAGCTCGCCCGCCGCTACCGCGACATCCCCGTGCCCGACAGGATGCTCTCCATCGAGGAGGCCAACTCCATCGAGAAGACCCCCTTCAACGATGTCATCAAGTACATCGTGGAGGAGTGCGACACCTGCATCAACAAGCTGCCCGCATCCTACCTGGGCATGCTTGACGACGAGTACGGACGCGTGACCAAGGGCTTCGCCATGGCCGTCAAGACCAAGGCCCTGCTCTACGCGGCAAGCCCCCTGTTCAACGAGAGCGGAGACGCCCAGAAGTGGCTCGAGGCCGCCAAGGCCGCACAGGACCTCATCGACTCCGGCCTCTACAGGCTCGACCCGGGTCTCTTCTATCCCGGCTCCGGCAAGGAGGACCAGTGGTTCGCATCGCCCGAAGTCATAATGCACATCAGGCGCTCGGACAGCCAGAGCTTCGAGAGGTACAACTTCCCCGTACGCTTCACTGAAGGCAAGCGCACCTCGATGTCCGGCACCTATCCCACCCAGAACCTGGTGGACGCCTTCCAGACGGCCGCAGGCTATGACATCACCCTCACCGCGGACGGATGGCAAACCGACGATCCCGACTTCGACATCGAGCATCCCTACAGCGGCCGCGATCCCCGCTTCGCCCGTTCGATCCTCGCCAACGGCATGGAATTCAAGGGCAGCACCATCGAGACCTACGTGGGCGGCGCCGACTATTCCGCAACCCGCGCCGACCTCGGTTCCCCTACCGGCTATTACCTCCGCAAGTACGTCCAGGAACTCACGAGCTTCACTCCCGAGGCTGAGTACTCCTGCCAGCACACCTGGGTCGTTTACCGCTACGCAGAAGCTCTCCTGAGCTATGCCGAGGCTGCGAACGAGTACTTCAAGGATCCCGACAAGACGGACGGCATCCTGCACATGAGCGCACGCGAGGCCCTCAACATGATACGCGCCAACGCCGGCATGCCCGACGTGACAGCAAGCGGCTACGAGGCCTTCAAGGCTGCCGTACAGCGCGAGTGGAGGGTTGAGTTCGCCTTCGAGGACCACCGTTTCTGGGATGTTCGCCGCTGGAAGATCGGTTCCTCCACACAGGGCCAGATCGACGGCGTGAGCATCATCAAGTCCGGCGAGAAGTTCGAATACAGCCGCGCCCTCGTAGAGCGCCGCACCTGGGCGGACAGGATGAATCTCTATCCCATCCCCCAGAAGGAACTCTTCTGCAACACTAACCTCAACCCGCAGAACAGCGGTTGGTAGCAGTTTAACCGATTAGATTTAGAGTATTATGAAAAGATTGATCAATACTGCTATTTGCCTGGGCGCCATGATGATGGCATTCTCATGCGTCCTCGACGAAATCGACTCGCAGCCCGCAGTCGAGCCACGCCTGGAATGCGACGCCCTTGAGAGTTATACCATACAGGCACAGAAGCCGCAGGACATAGCGTTCACCGTATCCTCCACCACCCCCTGGAAGATCACGGGCTTCGAGAGTGCGCCCTGGATCAAGGTCACCCCTTCATCCAGCGACGAATCCAGCCTTGCGGAAGACATCATCATCTCCTCATCGGCCAACAACAGCATGGACGACCGCTCCGTGACCCTCACCCTCTCCGGCGACAATACGAACATCAAGTACAGCATTGTCGTAAAGCAGATGCGCAAGGGCTCGCTGACCGTCACTCCAATAGCACAGACCGACGCTTTCGCTACCGGAGGCAGCTCCAAGACCTTCAAGGTTGAGTCCAACATCTCCTGGGAGGCCTATGCCGCCGAAGAATGGCTCAAGCTTTCCCCGAGTTCCGGCACCAGCGAAGGCCCCATGAAGACCTTCGACGTGACCGCCACCGCAGACGCCAACTCATCCATCGTGCGTACCTGCCTGGTAACCGTTGCCGCAGGCGACGACAAGTACGAGTTCACCGTACAGCAGAACGGCCAGACCCTCGAATTCCTCCCCGTTGACAATACGGCCATCGACCGCACCGGCGGCGAGATCACCATCGGCGTGGACGCCTCCATGGACTGGAAGGTGGAATGCGACAACGCAGACTTCACCGTCACCAAGGACGGCGACAAGGTGAAGGTTTCCGCCCCCTGGAACAACAGGTTCGCCGAGCGCAAGGGTACCGTCACCATCAAGCCCGTCACCGCGGACTATGGCGACGTGAGCTCCTCCGTAGAGGTTAGCCAGGGCGTGAACTTCGAGCTCTCCGGAGGCTGCGAGGTCCTTTCCGACGGCTCCGTCAAGCTAACCAAGGGCGGCACCTCAAGGGTCTCCACCAAGGATACCTACCGCTACGCCTCCATCACCCTCACCATGGGCGATGTAAGCTTCGGCGACAAGGGCCAGTTATGCCTGAGCACCCACGACGCCATGATTCCCGACGGCGCGCCCAAGTTCGAGCTCCAGTGCCAGATCAAGCTGGGCTCCAAGGTGCGTCTCCGCACCAACGGCGGCAAGGATAGCGGTTACGACACGTACAACACCAAGGACATCCCCATCACCAAGGACGATCTCAACAGTCTGAAGACTTACAAGGTCGATTTCAAACCCGCAGGTGCAGGCGAGGTGGGCCTTGAGTTCTTCTACAACGGAACCAGCAAGGCTTCCATGACTTCCCCTTCGGCGTTCGAATACGACCCGGCCGTGGTCTGCCACTACTTCTTCGGCTTTGAAGATTCCCCTTCAGACGATACCTGGTACGTGGTGAAGAGCTGTGACATCACACCGGTTAACGAATAAAAACGATCTGTTATGAAAAAGATATCATATCTCATTACGCTTGGTCTGGCCATCGTCATCGGCCTGGCCTCCTGCGAGGAAAAGCCGGAGCAGCCAGTCGATTCGGTGGATCTTCGCTACCGGGTGGCAGACAGCTACGACCTGGACGCCATCTCCCCGAAGCCATTCACGATCGTGGTCAAGTCAACCAAGCCGTGGACCATCAAGAGCTATCATCCCGAATGGTGCATAATCGAGCTCGAGGAAGGTGAGGCGGTTGCCGACTCCCTCGTGCACGTGGGCCAGGGTGAGAGCACTTCCGTCCGCGTACAATATTACGACAACGACCAGCTCGACGACCGCATCGACTACATAGAGATAGAGAGCGGCGGCTGGGTCGGCAAGAAGGTGACCATCTACCAGAAGGGCATCGCCTACCTCAATGTTCCCGAATCCGACATCGACGAAGGCCTGATGTTCGAGAAAGCCGGCGGCGAGGCTGAGATTCACGTGAATTCCAACCAGCCCTGGAGCGCCAAGGTCATCGAGGGCTCCTGGCTGAGCATCAGCGAGGGCGCCACCGGCCAGCTGGACGGCGTCGTCAAGCTCAGCGCCAAGGAGAACACCGGCGAGAAGCGCTACGCAGCCGTGGCCGTGTACGACCGCAACGGCGAGGAGCGCGCGGTGGTCAAGTTCACCCAGGACGGTGTGCAGCTCGACCCCGAGACCTTCGAGATCCGCGCAGGCTACGACCAGCTTTCCGCAACCCTGAGCGTGGTCTCCAACACCAAGTGGGAGGCCGAGAAGGGCGGTGAGACCGACTGGTTCGAAATCGAGAATCCGAGCGGCCACGACGGCGACGGAGTCATCACCCTCAAGTTCACGGACAACTCGGCAGGCACCTCGCTGCGCAAGAGCAGCATAGTGCTCAAGACCATCAAGGTCAACGACGACGATGCCGTGGCAACCAAGGAAATCGCCGTCAAGCAGGCCTATCCCATCGCCCCCGTACGTCACATGTTCGACAGCGACGAGCTCAGCCTCTGGCATTCCGACAAGGGTGTGGATCCCGTTTACAACAAGGGTGTCGGAACCCTGTTCACCGGCAAGACCGATTCCGAGTACAGCCGTGTGAACCAGGGAGACATGCCTTTCGGCAACTATACCTTCCGCTGGAGCAACATGGAAGGCGCGGCCCGCGTCCGCCACTGGTTCTGCTACAGCGAGAGCGCGGAGCTCAAGCTCGACGTACGCCCCGCAAACAACAAGATCAGCTTCAGCTTCAACGCCCCCGGCGGAGAAGACGCACAGAAGCCTGCGGTCTCTTCCGAATACACTACGGGCCTCGACTTCTCCCAGCCCATGGAGATCACGTTCAAGTTCGACCCGAGCGGCGCCGACTACTGCCACGTGACCTACCTCTGCAACGGTGTGGAGATGATTTCCTTCGACACTTCGGAGAACACGATGCGCAGCACCAAGTGGGGCAGCAAGATCAACATGTACCTGGGCGTGAGCGCAGACGGCAACCCCGGCAGCGCAGTCCTCGAATGGTATGAATACACTCCTCCTATGAACTGGGACGAATAAAAGACATGCCTTATGAAATCATTGTATAAATTATCGATTGTTTTCGCAGGTGCCCTTCTCGCCTCCTGCATGGGCGACCTTGAGCCGCTTGAGCCGGTGATCCCCGAGCCCACGGCGGAAACCAAGACACTTTCTTTCGTCCTGCCTTCCGACGGTTTCAAGACCAAGTGGCAAGCCGGCGACCAGATAGTGATCCACGGCGAGTATGCGGCTGACGAGGTTACGGTAACGCTTGCCGCCGGCGACATCTCTTCCGACGGAAAGAAGGCTTCCTGCGAAGTCAAGGGGCTCTTCCCCTACATCCGCGAAGACTGCGCCAGCACGCTTTACGCCTCCTGGCCCGCAAACCTCAGCAGCAACCTGCGCCACTGCTTCTTCTACAGCGGATTCAAACCCGATACCGCTACTCCCCTCCTCGCCGCATGCAACTCCGGCGACACCTTCCAGTTCAGCGACGTTTCCAGCGCCATTGAATTCATAGTCAAGGGAGATTACGACAGCTTCGCCCTTTCCGGACGCAAGGATGCCGTCGTAGGATATGAGTACTATCAGGTCAAGCTCACGGACAAGGAGCAGAACTACAGCCAGTACAAGGAAGGTCCCATGGTTACGGTGAGCGGCCCCGTCAACGCCGACGGCAAGACGGTGCAGCGCATCTACCTCTCCGGTGACGTGAACCTCCCCGCCGGATACATCCTCAAGTTCTTCAAGGACGGCAAGGCCCTCATGGCGCTCACGGACAAGGAGCCCCTTTCCGTAGAACGCGGCAAGGTCATCAACCTCGGCGACATCACGGGCAGGCTCAAGGAATTCGAGCTTGAGATCGATGTGTCCAAGGGCGTTGACATCACCGCCGAGGCCGGCACCGCCAACTGCTACATCGTAACGGAGCCCGGCATCTACAAGTTCCCCGCAGTCAAGGGCAACACCACGGACGGCATCGGGGCCGTAGATTACGCCGAGATTCTCTGGGAAACATGGAACAACACAGAGGAAGTCACCCGCAAGAGCGTCGTCCAGGCCTGCACCTACGAGGGCGGCTACGTGTACTTCCAGATTCCGGACGCCCTCCATCCCGGCAACGCGCTCATCGCCGCCAAGGACGAGGACGACAACATCCTCTGGAGCTGGCACATCTGGGTTCCCAGGACTCCCGTCACCGAGCAGGAAGGCCCCAACTTCGGAGCCAAGCCCATCCTGAGCCGCAACCTCGGCGCCCTCGTGGACGCCACCATCGACAGTCCCACTCCCGTGGAATCCTTCGGCCTGCTGTACCAGTGGGGCCGCAAGGACCCGTTCCCGGGACTCGGCGTGCTGTCCGGCGATACGCCCATCACCGTTGCTGGTACTGCCATGACAGTGGTTGACGAGCAGAGCACCGTCGCCGGCGCGGTCCAGCATCCTACCGTACTCTACCATGTGGCCAAGGGCGACTGGCAGAGCGAGGGTCTGGACGTGGCCAGCACCCTCTGGGGCGAAGGCAAGAAGACCGTGTACGACCCGTGCCCGGCAGGATACACCATGCCTACCCGTAACAAGAGCTACGCCTTCTGGGGCAGCAGCATGTACGGAGCATCGTACTTCGTGCTCAACGAGGCCAACTGCAGCTTTGCCGTGGATGACCAGATATTCCCGCTCGCCGGCCACACCACCCACGAAGAAGGCGCATACACAGGCGCCGGACTCGAGACCATCGTATGGTCCGGACGCTGGGACAGCGGCACCCAGAACGGCTACGGCATGTTCGGCACCGCCGGAGAGAGCCCCAAGTTCAAGAACCAGGGCAACATCCGCTCCATGGCAGGTTCTGTACGTTGCGTCGTCCTTTAGGATATGAAGTGGCTCAGATACATACTGACAATATTCTTCGCCCTCGCGCTGGCGGGATGTGATCCGGAAGATCCGTCTCCCGTCACCCCGCCTCCGCCCGGGCCGGAGACTCCGGTAACCCCCGGTGACGATCCGGGGACCGATCCCGGCAACAATCCGGGGACCGATCCCGGCACCGACCCCGGCACCGAAGTGTCGCCGGAAGACGCCGAGCGCCTCGCCCGCATAGGGCAGACGCCCGTGGTGGCGGTGTACTTCACCGAGTACACCAAGGAGAGCGAGTTCCCCACCCTGGAGGACGTCAAGTGCTTCACCCACATCAACATAGGGCATGCGCGCTTCAAGAATCCCAAAACCGGAGACGGAGGCCTGGAGATCAAATCCCCCGGGCCAGACTACATGAAGCGCCTGGCCGCGTACAAGAAGGACTACCCCGAACTCAAGCTGCTGCTCTTCATCGGCGGCTGGGGCAAGAACGCAGACGGTTTCTCGGAAATGGCAAAGAACGACGAGAAGCGCGCCCTGTTCTGCAGCGAGTGCGTACGCATCTGCGACGAGTACAACCTCGACGGCGTAGATCTGGACTGGGAATATCCCACCTATGCGGCCAAGACCTACCTTGACGACGGCACCATCTATTACAACGGCGCCGACAAGGCGGACAAACAGAACTTCTCCACGCTGGTGAAGGACCTGCGCGCCGCCCTTGGCAAGGACAGGCTCATCAGCTTTGCAGCATCGGCGGACGACTACCATTCCGCAGACTACATCAACTACAAGGAAGTGCTGCAATGGGTCGATTTCATCAACGTGATGACCTACTCGATGGGAGACCCGCCCTCGAGGCACAATTCGCCCCTGTTCACATCGGCCAGGTTCAACAATGCCCGCGGCGGAGCCGACTGCATAAACGGCTACCACAACGAACAGGGCGTACCTTACGACAGGATGAACTACGGCATCGGCTTCTACGGCCACGGCACGAGCCCCTATCCTTCATCGGTCTCGTACGCCATGGCACGCGAGGCCCTGGAAAAGGGCACAGCCAACGGCAAGAGCGTAAAGGGCTACAACATCCGCTGGTGGGACGAGGAAAGCAAGAGCTGCTACCTCGGAGACACCATGGGAACGATGTACGCCAGTTACGAGGATATCGAGTCCATCGGCTACCGCATCGCCTTCCTCAAGGAGAAGGGCCTGCTGGGCGCCTTCGCCTGGGAATACAGGGAAGACGACGCGGAGGGCACCCTGCGCCACGCACTACATGAAGGAATGTTAAACAACCAATAATCATTTATGCTTATGAAGAAAGAAATCTATCATGCACCCGAAGCTGAGCTCGCTAAGATGTGGGCACAGTCTCTTATCTGTGACAGCATGACCGGAGGAGTAGAAGACTACGATCTGGTCGGAGGTTATACCTGGCAGGACTAATAATCAAGGAGGACCGAATTATGAAGAAATCATTGATTATCGCGGCCATCTTCGGCGCCGCCCTGGCAGTGTCTTGCCAGAATAAGGAGCTTGTAGAGCAGCCTGTGGAAAAACAGCCTGTCATCAAGTCTTTCACCCTCCAGCTGCCCGACACCAAGGCTTCCGTAAGCCTCGGCGGCAAAGTCTCCTGGGAAGCTGGTGACGAGATTCTCGTACACACCGGCCATATCCGTAAAGGAGAATACACCATCGTAAAACTTAACGCATCCGACATCTCCAGCGATGGTAAAACTGCAAAGATCGCTTTCGAGGAGTTGAAGACCTACGACTGGGTAGCAAACGAATGGACGACCGAGCCCGGTAAATACAGCGATTATTATGCTGCTTATCCGGCTATGCCCACAGCTTATCCCAATACCTGGTATTGCAGGAGTTACTTCACAGACACCAACAATTTCCTGATGGCCGCATGCGACAATGACGGAGTATTTAGTTTCTACTCCCTCTGCAGCATCATCACCTTCTCTGCTTCCGGCGACTTCGACAGCTTCGTCTTCTCCGGCAACGGCGATGAAACCATCGGCTATGATATCTATGGCGTTGAAATTCTCAACGGTGGTCAGGATTTCAGATACAAAGAGTCCAGCGGCCCCCTTACCAAGATTGAAGCAAAATTCAACAAGGGTGCGACCAACTACATCTACATTCCCGGCGGCGTCAACCTTTCAGGAGGATTTACCATCAAGTTCCTCAAGAACGGCAATGTGGTCAAGGTTGCCAAATCTACTGCCGGCGCTGACCTGGCACGCACCAGCATGCTCAACCTCGGCGACATTTCTTCGCACGTCAAAGACTACACCGCTCCTGTTACCAGCGACCACAAGTCTTCCATCCCGACTTCCGGCGCAACCGACCTTAGCGCAAAGGGTTCCGCCAACTGCTACATTGTCCCTTCTGCAGGTACATATAAGTTCCCTGCAAATAAGGGCAACTCAAGCGAGCTGGCCGGCCAGGTGTTTGGCGTAGAAATCATTTGGGAGTCTTGGAACAATGCGGAAGAAGTCACTGAGAACAGTGTAATCGCCAAGGTAGATTTCGAGAACAACTGGATCTACTTCCAGACTCCTTCTCCCCTCAAGCCCGGTAACGCAGTCATAGCCGCAAAGAATTCCAACGACAAGATCATATGGAGCTGGCACATCTGGGTTCCCCAGACGGCCATCACCACCGCCAGCTTCAATGGCGCCTTTGGAGCAGACGCTATGAAACGCGACCTTGGAGCACTCATCGATCCCGTAGGCTCCAGTTCAACTCCCGAAACAGTAGCATCTTGCGGCCTGCTGTATCAGTGGGGTCGTAAAGATCCGTTCCCGTCCGTAGGCGTTATGGCAACTTCAACCAGCGCAGCCACAACCAGCAAGCCTCTGGCAAGCATCTCCAACGTTCAGATAGCAATTGCCGAATCAATAGCCAATCCTACTGTCTTTGCATACAACGGAGAAACAGCCAACGAGGAGAATGACTGGAAAGGCATGAACTGGACTACCGACGACAACACGAATGCATGGGATAACAGTGGAGCGAAAGGACTTTACGATCCTTGCCCTCCCGGATACAAGGTGCCTGCATATGACAGCTCGCTGCCCGCATGGACTGCCGATGGCTGGACCTACAGTGATACCAACTTCTGGTATAAACTTGGAGATCTTGTCTTCCCCTTCTCCGGTTACCGCGACGACTGTAGCGGCAGCTGGTCTCACGCAGCCGACCGCGCAGCAGTCTGGAGCGCCACAAGCAGCGATGCCAACAAAGCGACTTGCCTTGATGTACGTATCAAGAACGCAGCCTTGTCGCTGGCAGTTACAGGCAAGTACAAGGCCCGCGGCAACTCCGTACGTTGCATCGTAGAGTAATCACCTGGAATTCAAACACTTATTTATCAAAAGGCGACCCTCACCGGGCCGCCTTTTGGTTTTTGTATTACTTCCATGACAACGAGAACTTGTCTGGGAGTTTAATCTTTTTGTCTGGCTGGGGCAATGCGGATTTCTGCGGATGGTTTTTAACTATCTGCTTAGACCGCTGCCCATCAATGGGTGTTTTTGTGTAATTGAAACCGATCATTTTGCGCGAAGTTAAATAGTTTAAATCATTTTTGCAAGGTTGTGTATTAATCATTCTTCGAAGCAAAGAGCATACGCAGAATTACAATTATTCATTCTTTCCAAAAATCTTTTTTAAAACCGCACTCGTTATTTAAAATATCAGCAAAACCTTTGCTCCATTTTTTAAAAAACCTTGGAGAATCCAAAAAAGCGTTTCATCTTTGCAGTCGTAAGGAAAGGGCATAACATTAAAAGGAAAACAGAGATGGCAAAACCAATCAAAGACACGCCGGTCCTCTACGATGAGGATGCTTACCGCTTCGAAATGGCGGCTCACAATGTTGTCCCACTGCCCGAAGAGAAAGTGGAAGAGATGTTACGCGATTATGAGGAAATCAAAAAGCATTGTACGTTCCTATGATTGCATGTACATTTCGAGAGTTCATCCCGGAACAGGACACGCAAAAACCGTTCGATTGTGGCAACACGGATTTGAACGGTTTTTTGTTGGAAACCGGTTCCAAAACAGTTAATGCCTCATCATCAGCGAAGGAGTTACTTACTGTGACATATATCGTTGAGGATGATAATTCGCACGAAATTATTGCCTATTTCAGCTTATTACACGATAAGATTGAACGCCATTTTTCAGATCGCCATACATGGAACCGCCTGTCGAGGTATATACCTAATGCCAAACGGCGGGCATCATACCCGGCCTTGAAAATTGGCCGCCTGGCCGTCAACTCCAAAGCAAAGGCTCAGGGTCTTTCTCGCCAGCAAACTCTTTAGGCACAGCGGGTTTTGCGGAAAATGAGGGGATAAATACGCATATTGCGTAATGTGCTTGGGGTAAAAAGGGTATTTTTGTATCATTCCGTACTATGATTATAATTTGACACAAATAACCAAAACAATCATAACGTTATGACAAACAAAAAGAACCTTTATTCAGCCCCCGACATCTATTGGGAAGAGATGTTGGTAAGTTCCGTACTCTGCGAGAGCGGAGACGTCCCTGATTACGATCCTATAACTGGTTTCACCTGGTAATTGAAGGAGGACACGAAAATGAAAAAAGCATTTATTCTCGCAGCCCTCGCCGCTGCCGCACTCGCAGTTTCCTGCCAAGTCAAAGAGGCCGTAATCGACACGCCTGAAAACGACCCCGCAGAGGTTGACGCCCCTGTAATGCGCACTTTTACCTGTGTATTCGCCCAGCCCACCAAGGTTCAAATTGATGGAGAAAAGGGTTCGGAGAATCTTGGCAAAACCACATGGGAAGAAAACGATCAGATATTAGTTCACACTGGCCATATCAGCTCCACACAGAGCACTGTTATCACATTAAAGGCATCTGATATCAGCGCAGACGGTAAGAAAGCCACTATCACCGTCCCTGACCTGGAAGTATATGACTGGGTCGCTAAAGGTTGGACTACCGATCCCGACAAATACAGCGATTATTATGCTGCTTACCCGGCTGCGGCAACCTCCAACCCAAGCAGTTGCTACGACAAGAACTATTTCTCGGATACCAACAAGCCTTTGCTCTCTGCATATTCAGACGGTGACACTTTTGTGTTCTATAACCTTACAAGTATTATCACTTTCAGTGTTTCCGGCGACTTTGACAGCTACATCTTCTCCGGCAACAACAAGGAGATTGTTGCATACGATACTTATGCTGTTGAGCTCTTGAAAGGAACTCAAAACTTCCTGCATAGCAAATCCTCCGGTGAAAAGACAACTATTTCCGGAACTTTGACGCCTGGGACCAATTTCATTCATATCCCTAACGGTGCCGATTTCACCGATGGCTTTTCTTTCAAGTTCCTCAAGGGAGACAATGTCGTAAAGACAGCCACGACAAGTACATCAGTAAATGTCAGCAGAAGCAAGATCCTTGCCCTTGGCGACATTACAGCCAAACTTGAGGACTACTCAGCTCCTACTCCTCACGAATCCGAGATCCCTATTGCCGGCGCCATCGACCTGAGCGCCGACGGAACCGCTAACTGCTATATGCTTTCCGCTCCCGGCACTTACAAGCTCCCCGCCGTCATGGGCAACACGAGCAAGAGTCAAGCTGAGAATTTCCTGAACGTATCTGGTGTCGAGCTACTGTGGGAAACTTACAACAATGACCAGGCGGTTACCAAGAACAGCGTTATCAGCGCCGTTGACTTTGAAGACAACTGGATTTATTTCACGACACCCGAAGCCCTCAAACCCGGTAATGCCCTCATCGCCGCCAAGAACAGTCTCGGCAGGATTATTTGGAGCTGGCATATCTGGATCCCGGCATCAACTGTAAACAAAGGTTCTTATAATCTGATGGACCGCAACCTCGGTGCTCTTTACCCTCAGGGAAATGAGGCTCTGAATGCGCTCTCTTTCGGCCTTGCTTACCAGTGGGGGCGTAAAGATCCATTCCCCGGCTCCGGCAGTACTGATTCTTCAGATGGAGCTACAATTGCAAGTGATTATTCCATCTCAGTAACTCACGATAATTCAGCGCCTAAAGGATCAATCTCTCTTTCTATCCAGAACCCTATGGTCATATATAACACCAACGACACAGACTGGAACGATACTCGAAATGGATCTTTATGGAACGCCGGAAGCGGCGCGAAAACTGTTTACGACCCTTGCCCTGCAGGATACAAAGTGCCGGATGCGACCGACGCCCCCGTTGTTTTCGCTTCGAACCTTATGTCGTCGGAAGGATGGGTAAAAGACGATACCAATAAGATTTTCCAGATAGGTAATCCTGCGCTGATATTCCCTTTATCTGGCTATCTTGATGACTATGAAAACAGCTTCACTTATTCAAAAATTGGCAAACGTACTGTTATCTGGGCATCAAAAGAATATGATCTCAAGAGAGGATGTGCAATTGACGTGCGTTTTGATACTAATGAAGGGGCTGGTTCGGCAACATATAGCAAAGCCGTCAAGTCCCGTCTTGGTTCCGTCCGTTGCGTAGTCGAATAATAAAGCATCACCCCATGTCCATCCGCAGACAATTCACAACGCTGCTGCTCGCCGCCGGAATGGCGGCGGGCATGGCAGTGTCGTGCGACAAAGCCCTTGAGGGCACCGAGGCCGGTCAGCAGGACAAGGTTTACGAATTCACCTGCGTCATTGCCTCCGAGGAGCCCGAGGGCAAGGTAAGCATCTCCGAGCAGGGCAAGCCCCGCTGGGAGGTGGGCGACGAGATTCTCGTACACGGCGGAGGCAAGTCCAACCGCACCGTCGTCAAGCTTACCGCCGCAGACATCAGCTCGGACGGCAGGACGGCCAAGATAGCCTTCAGCGGCGTCACCCCGTACGACAGGAGCTCGGACGGCGTAACCAGCACGTTCTACGCCGCATACCCCGCTTCCGCCCTGAGCTCGAGCGACCTCTACTGGTACGCCACCTTCACGCAGACCAATCTCCCCCTGATGGCTGCATACAACGATGGCAGCACCTTCAAGTTCTACAACTGCTGCGGCGCCATCTCCTTCAAGGTGAGCGGCGACTTTGACTCCTACGAGTTCGAAGGCCTAAACGGAGAGACTGTGGCTTACGACCAGTACGAGGTGAAGCTGGTTAAGAAATCAAGCGCGTCCCTCGACTTCCACCACTGGGTGGACAATCCCCAGTCGGTCGTGTCCGGCAGCGTGAAGGCCGACGGCAGCACCGTCAATTACGTCTTCCTCCCGGAGGGCGTCAACTTCACCGGCGGCTTCAAGTTCAAGTTCAAGAAGAACGGCAGCCTGGTGAAGGTGGCAAGCTCCACCAAGCCTGTTGACGTGGCCCGCAGCAAGCTTCTCCCCCTGGGAGACATCAGCTCGCACCTCAAGGACCCGTCCGCCTCTGACACACACCAGTCGCAGATCAACACATCAATCGCTACTGACCTAAGCGAAAACGGCACCGCAAACTGCTACATCGTGAGCAAGGCCGGCACTTACAAGTTCCCGGCAGTGAAGGGCAACGGAACACAGAGCGCAGGAACGGTGGCAAGCGTGGAAGTGCTTTGGGAAACCACCTGCACCGCAAACGCACCCGGGAAGGGCAGCGTCATCAAGGACGTGGATTTCCAGGATCGCTACATCTACTTCGAGACCCCGTCCACCCTGACTCCGGGCAACGCGCTGATTGCGGCAAAGAACGCATCCGGCGCCATCATCTGGAGCTGGCATATCTGGATTCCCGCCACCACCATAACCACCGGCACCTACAATCTTGCCTGGGCGGACATGATGGACCGCAACCTCGGAGCCCTGGTTGCCGCGCCTTCAGGCGGAGACGGCCGCTGCTTCGGCCTCTTCTACCAGTGGGGCCGCAAGGACCCGTTCCCCGGTATGCAGAGCATCAGCTCAAGCTCCGTCGTGGGAGTTTCAGGCACCTCGACATCCGTCATCCAGCTCCTTACTCCGGAGAACAATACGACGACGATAGCCCAGACCATCGCCAATCCGACCGTCTTCTACACCGTAAAGAACAAAGACTGGAATTCCGTAGCCGACGATGACCTTTGGGGAGGCAACTCCGGCAAGAAGACCATCTACGACCCCTGCCCTCCCGGATACAAGGTAGCCACCGACGAGAACGCCTCCGGCCTGTTCACCACACTCACCGATGTCACCGGCTGGTCAAGCAACGTGAGCGCAGGTTACTTCCAGGCAGGATCGCCGGCCGCCACCTTCCCGTATGCCGGCTATATAGACGACTATATCGAGGCTCCGGGATCCTATGCCAATACAGGTATTCGCGCCATGATCTGGAGCGCCCAGGGCAGCAGCGAGAAGGCCTACGGACTCGACGTCCGTTCCGACGTCAGCACAGACACGGCCCCGATCTCGGCCATCCGCAAGGCCAATCCCAAGGCCCGCGGCGGAAGCGTGCGCTGCGTCTCCGAAAACCTGGCGCCGTTCCAGAACGAGGCCGGCATGCCTGTAATGGGTTCCTCCCACCCCAGGACCGAGTTCGCCCAGAAGGACATGTCCGAGCTTTCCGGCCTGTGCTTCAGCAAGGACGGAGACTTCATGTGGGCGGTCGGAGACAACGGCAACCTTTATCAGATCGGCTTCGACATGACCGTCACCACCAAGTTCAGCAAGTCGTACGACATGGAGGGCATCACCATAGATCCTTCCACCGCCGACCTCTACTTCTGCGACGAGCCCAACGGCATCTACAAGATCGCCGCGCCCAATTACACCACCGTTACGTATCTCTTCTCCATAGCGGAAGCGGCCAACATGGGTAATTCGGGCCTCGAAGGCATCACGTACTACAAGAACAACGTGATTTACGCCGGCTCGCAGTCAGGCGCGACGCTCTGGGCTTACGACCTCAACGGCACCAAGATCTGGAAAAAGCAGCTCGGCACCATCGCCCCCGGCATCCAGGAAGTCGGCGACCTGTACTATGATGCGCAGACCGACCTTCTCTGGGTCAGCGACTCCGAGGCTTTCAAGCTCTTCGTGTTCGACGGGGCCGTCACCAAGCTCAAGGCCGTTTACGACATCAGCTTCATTGGCAATCCCGAGTCCGTACTCGTAGATCACGCACGCAGCTGCGTATGGGTTGGCGACGACCGCGGAAGCAGTTCCACCAACACAGACTACATCAGCTCGCGAATTTACAAAATCTCCTTCTCCAACCTTGGAGGGGGAAGCTCACAGGCAACTGCCCAGACACTCTGCAAGACGGAGTGTCTGGGGCAGAAGCCCATGGTCGTAGCATATCTTACCGAATACACATCCGCGTCCACCCTGAACGCGGATTTCGTTACCCATATCAACTATGCCCACGGGCGCTTTGCCAACCCGGACACCGGCGACGGAGGCATAGTGATATCGGAGACTTCCCTCCTTAAGAAGGTCCTCGCCCTCAAGCAGCAGAAGCCCACCCTGAAGGTGCTCCTGATGATAGGCGGATGGGGCGCCAAGGCCAACGGATTCTCGCAGATGGCCTCCGACCCGGCCAAGCGCACCGCCTTCTGCCAGTCCTGCCTGAACCACATACAGACCTATGGCCTGGACGGCATCGACATAGACTGGGAGTACCCCACCTACTCCGCCGAGGGCAACGCCGCCAGCCCCGACGACATAGCCAACTTCAACCTGGTACTCAGGGAGTTGCGTGAGACTATCGGAGATACGAAGATAATCTCCTTCGCCTCCGCGGACAGTGCAAAATATATGGACTGGACTACCGCAATCAAGTATATCGACTACGTGAACGTGATGACGTATTCGATGGGCAATCCGCCATACCACAATTCTCCCCTGTATCAATCTTCCATCGCCAGGAGCCGATCATGCGAAGAGTCCATAGAGCTGCACCGCAAGGCAGGCATCCCGCTGACCAGAATGAACTTCGGCGTTCCTTTCTACGGGCACGCGATCTCTCCTTACAACAGCGAAGTGAAGTTCTACGAGATGGCCTCCATAATCAACAACCATTACTACGAGAAGGGCAAGATCGACGTTACCGGCCAGAACATCCGCGTATGGGACGACGATGCCCAGGTCCCTTATATCGCCGACACTTCCGGCAAAATGCTCATCTGTTACGACGACGAGGAATCCGTGGCCCTGAAGGGGGCGTTCGCACGCGAAAAGGGTCTTCTCGGCGCCATGGTGTGGGAATACCGTTGCGATGACGACGACCACACCCTTATGCGTACTCTCTACAACGCAGTTTACGGCAAATAGCCCCGCAAGGCTGAAGCTTTGACGCTCAGTAAAGCAGAATCCCGGCGACGGCACCTGCCAGGATCAGCAGGATGGGATTGACGCGCCCCCACATCGAGGCGGCGAATGCGGCGGCCAGCAGCAGCCAGCTTTTCCAGTCAACGAAGTTTTCGCGCACGACCTCCACGGACGGCACGCAGCCGGTCCAGGTGGTCCTGAGCACGAGTATCACGGCCGCTGCGGCAATGAGCCCTACGACTGTGGGCCTGAGCCAGCCCATAGTTCCTTCGTACAGGGTGCTGCCGCGGAACTTCGTGTAGAACTTCACTATCAGCAGTACAATTATGAACGACGGCAGGATGAGGGCCAGGGTGGCCACCGCCGAGCCGAAAACGCCCACCCAGTGCAGCCCGGTGGCCTGGAAGAGTACGTCGTAGCCCACATAGGTGGCGGCGTTGATGCCGATCGGCCCGGGAGTCATCTGGGAAATGGCGACGACGTCGGTGAATGCGCTCTCCGTCATCCAGCCGTGCGCCGTGACCACCTCCGTCTGCAGGAGCGACAGCATGGCGTATCCTCCGCCTATCGTGAATGCGCCGATGACGAAGAAGGTGGATGCGATTTGCAGCAGCAGGCTCAGCGTTTCCATCGGCGTTCATTTAGATAGGTTATACCGAATCCCACCGCCAGCACGCAGAGGAGTATCCAGATGGGCGAGACTCCGAGGAAGGCCACCAGAAGCAGCGCCAGCACCGCCAGGAGCCATTTCCACCAAGTGGTGCAGGACTTGCGGGCCATGTCTATCATAGGCACCGCGATGAGCGAAACAACCACCGGACGTATGCCCTTGAACGCACGGATCACCCAGGGGTTGTCTTTGAATGCGTTGAAGAACATGGCGATGGCCAGTATGATGATGAAGGACGGGGTGATGCTGCCGAGGGTGGCGGCGATGCTTCCCCGGATGCCGCGGAGCCTGTATCCGGCGAAGATGGAAATGTTCACCGCCATGACCCCCGGCGCACTCTGCGAGAGGGCCACGATGTCCGGCAGTTCGTCCTCCGATATCCAGCCGCGGGCGGCCATCTCCCGGCGGATGACGGGAATCATGGCGTAGCCGCCCCCGATGGTGAAGGCGCCTATTTTTGCGAAGACGATGAATATTTTCCAGAGCGGTACCTGCTTGCTCGCTTCCATATATGCAAAAGTAGCGTTTTTTTGCTATTTTTGCGATATGATACGTCAGCTAAACCACAAAGTCGCGTACATCGGCTCCGACGACCTTGGCATAGACCTTTTCGAGAGCCAGTACATAGTCCCCGAGGGGGTTTCCTACAATTCATACCTTATCCTTGACGAGAAAATCGCCATAATGGACACGTCCGACGCCCGCAAGGCCGACGAGTGGAAGGAGAGCCTCGCAGGGGCGCTCGACGGCCGCAAGCCGGATTACCTGGTGGTGCATCACCTCGAGCCCGACCATTCCGGCCTCATCGCATGGGTACTGAAGGAGTATCCCGAGGTAAAGCTTGTAGCGGGAGCCCAGGCACTGCGCATGGTCCCGCAGTTCTTTGCGGATATAGAGCTTGAAGGCCGCACCCTGGCGGTCAAGGAGGGGGATGTGCTGGAGCTGGGCGAACACAGCCTCCGCTTCATCGCAGCGCCGATGGTCCACTGGCCGGAGGTCATGATGAGCTTCGACGCAGCCGACGGAGCCCTCTACAGCGCAGACGGATTCGGCAAGTTCGGAGCCCTTGGCAAATGCGGATTCTACGGGCGGGACGATGACGACTGGGCCTGCGAGGCTCGGCGCTACTACTTCAACATAGTGGGCAAATACGGCGCACAGGTGCAGCAGGTGCTTGCCAAGGCGGCCGCCCTGCCCATAAAGACCATACGCCCGCTGCACGGCCCTATCCTGGAAGACAATCTGGGCGATTATATCAAACTGTACGACACCTGGAGCCGCTACGAGCCCGAGACGGACGGCATCTTCATCGCCGTTGCATCCATACACGGAGGCACCATGGAGGTGGCCCAGCACCTTGCGCACCTGCTGGCGGAGAAGGGCGCGCCCAAGGTGGTGCTGTCCGACCTCTGCCGTTCAGACGTGGCGGAGAACGTGGAAGACGCCTTCCGCTACCCCAAGATCGTCCTTGCCGCATGCTCGTACGACGCCGGCCTGTTCACCCCCATGCATGAGTTCCTGCACCGCCTGCAGATCAAGGGCTGGTGCCGCAGGAAGGCCGCCCTCATAGAGAACGGATCCTGGGCGCCTAGCGCCGGGCGGGTGATGAAGGAGATGCTCGCTCAGATGAAGGAAGTGGAGATTCTGGAGCCCGTGGTGACCATCCGCAGCCGTATGAAAAGGGCGGATCTCCCCGCGCTTGACGCCCTCGCGGATGCAATTTTAGCCTAGGTTTGCACGAAATCTCGGATTTTTTTAATACTTTTGCTTATTGCAACTTTTTTTAACAACTTTTTTATGAAAAAATTAGTTCTTTCAATCATTGCAGTATTTGCTATTGCAGTTGCTGCAAACGCCAACAGCTACAAGGTCAATGACAGCGCTATCGACGCCCTCATCGAGACCTCCACCGAGGTATTCACCGCTGAGTTCATGACTCCTGCTCCTGCAGCATCCGTAGCTCCCGCAAAGGGCGAAATCAACGGCACCACCGCATTCCTCCTGAGCTGGCTGCTCGGCGAATTCGGCGTACATCGTCACTATCTCGGCACCGCAAAGTGGATGTGGGCAGTCTATACCTTCACCGGCGGCGGCCTCGGCGTCCTCTGGGGCATCGACACCCTCTTCCTCTTCCTTGACCTGATTGGTGTCGGCGACGGCTACATCAACAAGTTCATCAACAACGAGAAGATTATCGCTTGGATCTAATCCGCAAAATAATCTGCCTATCGCTGCTCGCGGCGGCTTTTGTCCCGGCAGGGGCCCAAAGGAAAGTCAGTGCCGACGTAGAAGTCAAAACGGTAGCGAAAGGTAAACTCAGTACAGTCACCAAGAGCGTCTATTGCACCAGCAATGGACGCTTGGTGACATTATACAAGACCCCTTACACTTATTATTCCGTCGCAAACGCCAAGGGCGAGCTGCAACTGTACAATCCGTCCACCAATGAGGTTACTACGCAGTACGACCCGTCGCTCAGCTCCAACACAGACCTGCTGGGCATCTTCATGAGCGGCCGCGTGGACGACCTGGGGCTCGGTTTTCTGGGGTTCCGCGTGACGGATACGGGCCGCGAAGACGGCTACGTCAAGAAAACTTTCTCGCATACGGATCCTTACTACCCCAAGGTCACAATCGTTTACGAGAACTACCTTCCCATTTACTGTGAATATACTTCTCCCGAGGGAAAGACTATCAGCCGCAAGTACTTCTCGAACTATCAGCAGTTCGGCCGCATGATGCTTCCTCTCCGTTCTACAGACATCTCTTACGGCAGCGGCCGCGATTCCACGGTCGTCCGTATCATATATTCCGGTGTCAAGATAGACACCGACGATCCCGCCTTCGACTTCTCCGTCCCCGCTGACGCCAAGCCCATGAAGCTGGAGGCGCCCGCTAAATGAGACCTTCCCTCTTTATATTGATGCTGCTGCTTGCCTCGCAAGTGGCCTCCGGACGCGTAGATGGCGGCTGCTTCACGCAAGAAACCGTAGCCGCCCGTGGCTTCCACGAAGGGCGGCAGCTGCCTGAAACAGCGTCCGGAGACGATCGCTCTCTGATTACCGGCAAATCGTTCAGTGACAAGCTTATAGAAGAGAAGGCGCCGGAGGGGGCGAACGCCATTGAGAGGGCGGCATGGAAGGTGAGCCGGCAGCTTACCGGAAAGGACTTCTACCGCCCGGTGAATTACATGTTCTTCCGGCAGGCGGTGAAGGAAATCGGGCTGATTCCGGCGATTTTCGCAACGGCGGACCGCATCCTGCGGGACAGCAAGATCGGCACTTACGACATAGGCCTGGATGCAGCGCATCCGCTTGTGGAGGAGGGGCCCGAGGCGTACGCGCCGGGGAGGGCCGGAAAATGAGACGGCTGGCTCTTGCTATAGCGCTGGTCCTGGCGCTTGCGGCACCCCGCGCAGCGGCCCAATCGAACTGGATATCAGTCGATTACGATTTTGCAGAGTACCTCATCGACACAGGTCTGAAGAAAGATGCGGCGGCGCTTCTGGGGCGGGACATCTACCGCCAGTCAGACACCCTTACCTTCCTCCGGGGATGGACTGCGTACCAGCTGCAGGACCTGGCTCCGGCACTGGAGCTGCTGCGGGCGGTCCCGGACGAATCGGCCTTCGCAGACAAATCGTTCTTCTACGGCAATGCGGTATCGGCCCACATGGGCGAGTACGCGGCGCCGGCGGCCCTGCTGGAGGCTTACGACGGCCCGTACAAGGAGTTGCGAGGCCTGCAGATGGCAGGTCTGGCGCTTCTGCAGGACGATCCCGAGGCCTTCAAACGGGCGAGCGCCGACTTCGGTTATGCCGACTTCGCCCTGGTGGATGCGGAACGCAAGCTGGACGAGATTTACGACTGGCGCTACGTCAGGCCCGCAAAGAGTCCGCTTCTGGCGGCAGCGGCGTCGGCGGTGGTCCCGGGCCTCGGCAAAGTGTACGCCGGGCGCGTGGGAGAGGGCATCGAGAGCTTCCTCCTGACCGGAATCAGCGGTGCGATAGCGGCGGAACACTGGATCAAGGACGGGCCGCGGGACTGGAAAACCATCGCCGCGACGGCAGTGTGCGCGGTGCTTTACATAGGCAACATCTACGGGAGCTACGTCTCCGTGAGCATATACAACAACAACCTGAAGGATGCACAAGATACGGCTATTCTGTACAATATCCATATTCCTCTGCGCGCTGTGTTCAAATAGCGCCGCACAGGACTGGGAGTCGATGGCCGTCGCGTACGAACGGCTCATCTACGACGGCGCCGGCCTGCAGGAGACCAACGAGGCCCTGCTCGCCAAGGCCGAGTGCTACAAGATGCTGGGACGTTACGACGACGCCTCCCAGACCCTCGCACGCATCCGAATGTATGCGCTCTCGGACGAGGAACGCAACTCCGTGCTTTACCAGCAGGAGCTCTGCCACTTCCTGGCCGGAGACCTGGAACAGGCCGCATCGCTTGCAGGCCAGGTGGAACCCGACTCCCAGGATATACTGCTGCTGCACGCGCTGGTGCTGGCTTATTCCGGGCGTTACGACGAGTCTGAGCTGATGGCTGCGCGCTGCATCAGCTGGAACGGGGAGAGTCCCCTGCTGGAGGAGCTTCTTACTCTGTACAGGAATCATCCCGCTGAGAAAAGCGAGAAGACGGCGTTCGTTCTGAGCTTCCTGCCGCCGCTCGGGCACTTCTACAACGGGGCGTACGGCGAGGGCCTGCTGTCTGCAGGACTGAATGCCGCATCGCTTGCGTACGCCGTCCTCAACTGCGTGGGCGGATACTGGGTGAGCGGCATACTCGGAGGCCTTATCGCACTGAATTACACATACATGGGGGCGCATGAACGGAGCGGCGAGCTGGCCGCGACCGGCAACCACAACGCCCGCATACAGTTTGGCGAGCGCGTACGGGAATTCCTGGCGCACGCAACGGAGGTGACGCAATGAGAAAGGACGAAAGATACCGCGCCATAGTCGAATGGTTCCGCAGCAACGTGCCGGTGGCGCAGAGCGAACTGCAGTTCCGCAGCCCGTACGAGCTGATAGTGGCGGTGGTTCTGTCCGCCCAGTGCACAGACAGGCGCGTGAACATGGTGACGCCCGCACTGTTCGAGGCATACCCTACACCGTTCGAGCTTGCCGCTGCGCCTGTGGAGGAGATATATGGATATGTGAAGTCCGTTTCGTACCCCAACAACAAGGCGCGCCACCTCAAGGGCCTCGGGCAGAAGCTGGTGAGCGATTTCGGGGGGCAGGTGCCCTCCGCCGTCGCCGATCTCATGACCCTCCCGGGCGTCGGACGCAAGACTGCCAACGTGGTGGCGTCCATAATCTACGACGAGCCGGTAATCGCCGTCGATACACATGTCTATCGCGTCTCGCACAGGTTGGGACTGTCCCGCGGCAAGACTCCGTACGAGGTGGAACTCGACCTTGAAAAGCATATCCCGGAAGAGTTTCGGTCTATTTCACATCACTGGCTGATACTCCACGGACGTTACACCTGCACAGCCCGGTCGCCCCGCTGCAGCGACTGCGGATTCTCCGGACTGTGCGCATATCATTCCCGCCATGCCAAAAGTGAAGAACCTGCTGGCTGAACTGCCCGAGCCCGAAATAATCGACATCGACGCACTTAAGCGGTCCCTGGCCGGCGGCCGGACAGAACTGGTGTGCGTGCTGGGTCCTACCGCTTCCGGCAAGACGCGCTATGCGGTGCAGCTGGCCCGGGAGCTGGGAGGCGAGATAATCTCCGCCGATTCCCGTCAGGTTTACAGAGGAATGGACATAGGGACCGGAAAGGACCTGGCCGAGTACGGGGAAATACCGTATCATATTATCGATGTGGCGGATCCCGGAGATGGTTTCAATGTATTTCGATTCAAGGAGTGTTTCGGAAAGGCTTTTGCAGACATCCGCTCCCGCGGCGCCGTACCCATACTCTGCGGAGGTACCGGACTCTACATAAACGCCGTCACCAGCGGATACGACTTCAAGTCGCACAAACCGCTGTCTGCGCCTAGGGATGACTGCGGCGAGGGACTCTTCTGCCAGAAAACTTCCGCTTCGCTCCATCCCCCCCGCAAGCGGGTCCCCCCCGTTCTAGTGGCCACGGGCGGCCACTGTTTTCCGGCAGAAGAGTCCCTCACCGCAGTGCCGAGGACGTACTTCATCGGTACTTTGGTGTCGCGCGAAGTTCGCAACGCGCGCATTGACGCGCGACTGGATGCGCGCCTGCAAGAGGGTATGATAGACGAGATCAAGGGGCTTCTTGACGGCGGCGTACCGCCTTCCGTCCTTCTGGCTTACGGCCTTGAGTATAAATACGTTACATTATACCTGCAGGGGGAGCTCGATTACGCCTCGATGCGGGAGAAACTCGCCATCGCCATACACCAGTTCGCCAAACGCCAGATGACCTGGTTCCGAGGAATGGAACGCAGCGGCGTCGTCATCCACTGGACTGAGGTCTAAATATTCCGGAAGGTCGTGGATTTGAAATCCTTGACCCACACCTGGCGCTCGAAGGCCTGGTCCAGGGAGATCATGGTCTCCGTGGACTGAACGTAAGGGATACGCTGTATGGTGTTGATGATGGCCTCCATGAGATGGTCGTTGTCTATGCAGTAGAGCTTGACCAGAAGCGCGGCGCGACCGGTTACGAAATGGCATTCAACGACCTCGGGGATATGCTTAAGCGCATCCGTAACCTCTTGGTACTTACTGGCTTCCGTAAGGGAAATGCTGATGAAAGCGCAAACGTTGAGCCCAAGGGCCGACGGCTTCACCATCATCTGGGAGCCGGAAATCACGCCGTTGTCTTCCAGCTTCTTGATACGCTGGTGAACCGCCGCTCCTGAAACGCCGCACTCGCGTGCGATTTCCAGGTAGGGCATGCGGGCGTTGTTTATAAGATAGTGCAGTATCTTGCGGTCGATCTCGTCGAGTTTATAGTTGGTCATGCGCTACTTCTTTTTGTTGAACTTCCTGGCAGCGGTAGGAGCGCCGCCGGCGATGATCTCCTTGCACTTGTCTTCTGTAAGAAGCTCTGCATCAACACCTTTGGGTATGCGGTAGTTGCGTCCGCCGTGCTTGATGTAGGGGCCGTAACGGCCGTTTATCACGCTGATGTCGCTCTCCGTCCACTCGTGGATGGGCGCTGCGACGGCCTCTTTCTTGACGCTGTCAGAATCAATTACGGAGATGCATTCCTCAAGGCTGACGTTCAGCGGATCCTTGGTACGGGGCAGGGAAACGTTGCGGTCTCCCCACTTGATGTACGGACCGAAGCGGCCCTTGGTGGCCACTATCTCAAGCCCCTGGTACTCGCCAACCACGCGCGGCAGGCGGAAGAGCTTTACGGCCTCCTCCAGCGTGAGGTTCTCTATGATCTGCCCCTTGCTGAGGCTGGCCGACTGGTGCTCGGCGCCCTCGCCCTTCTGTACGTACGGCCCGTACTGGCCCAGACGGGCGGTAATCATGAGGCCGTCGTTCGGGTCGATGCCGATCTCGCGCTCGATGTGCCCGAACTGCCTGTTGGTCAGGGCCTCATCGACCTTCATATGGAAGGGGGTGTAGAAGTCGGAAATCACCTTGTTCCACGATTTCTCGCCGCCGGCGATCTGGTCGAAGTCCTTCTCTACGTTGGCGGTGAAATCGTAGTCCATGATATCGGAGAAACTACCTGTGAGATAGTCTGTTACGAGCATGCCGACGTCTGTAGGGAGAAGCTTGCCCTTCTCTGCGCCCACGACCTCGGTCTTGGCCGATTCGGCAATCTTGCCGCCCTTGAGCACCAGGTTGCGCACCTGTACCTTCTTGCCGTCCTTGTCGCCCTTCACCAGATAGCCGCGGGCCTTGGTGAGGGTGGTGATGGTGGGGGCGTATGTGGACGGACGTCCTATGCCGAGCTCCTCCATCTTCTTGATGAGGGTCTGCTCGGAGTAGCGCGGCGGCGCCTGGGTGAACTTGCATTCGGCGTTGACTGCGGACACGTCGAGCCTCTGGCCCACGGTCAGGCCGGGGAGCTCCACCTCGTCGCGGAGTTCGTCTTCGTCGTCGGTGCCCTCACGATAGAGGCGCATGAAGCCGTCGAACAGCACCTGCAGCGACTGCATGGTATATTTTTCCGGCCTGCGGTCGATGGAGACCTGGATGTTGGTATTGAGCACCCTGGCTTCCGCCATCTGCGACGCCACGGCCCTCTTCCATATAAGCTGGTAGAGCTTCTTCTCCTGCTGCGTGCCTTCGATGTCTGTGTTGACGACGAAGGTGGGACGTATTGCCTCGTGTGCCTCCTGTGCGCCCTTGGAGTGCGTGTGGTACTGGCGGGGGTGCGACATTTCGGCGCCGAAGTTCTTGATTATGAAGTCCTTGGTGGTGCTGACGGCGAGCGACGAAAGGTTGGTGGAGTCGGTACGCATGTAGGTGATGAGACCCCTTTCGTACAGCGACTGGGCAACGCGCATGGTGGTGCTCACGGGCAGGTGGAGCCTGCGTGCGGCCTCCTGCTGGAGGGTGGAAGTGGTGAACGGCGGCGGCGGAACCTTCACGCCGTCCTTGCTGTCCACGGAGCTTACGGTATAAGTGGCGCCCATGCTGTCTTCAAGGAACCTGCGCGCCTCTTCTATGCCGGTGAAGCGCTTGTCGAGCAGTGCGTGCACGGGGGTGCCTGCAACGTCGAAAACGGCCTCCACGCGATAGAAGGGCACGGGCTCGAAGGCGCCGATCTCCCTCTCGCGGTCCACGACCAGACGAAGGACCACGGACTGTACGCGGCCGGCGGAAAGACCCCTCTGGATCTTGCGCCAGAGTATGGGCGAAAGCTCGAATCCCACGAGGCGGTCGAGCACGCGGCGCGCCTGCTGGGCGTTCACAAGATCCATGTCTATGGCGCGGGGATTCTGCACTGCGTGGAGTATGGCGTCCTTGGTGATTTCGTGAAAGACGATGCGGCGGGTGCGGGCCGGATTGAGGCCGAGGGTCTCGCTGAGGTGCCAGGAAATGGCTTCTCCTTCGCGGTCTTCATCGGAAGCGAGCCACACGAGCGTGGACGCGTCCGCGAGGCGGCGCAGGTCGCTCACGACCTTCTTCTTCTCCGCCGGGATGACGTACTCCGGACGGAAGCCGTCTTTGATGTCTATGCTGAGGGTCTTGTCCTGCAAGTCTCGGATGTGCCCGAAGCTGGACTTCACGACGAAGCCGTCTCCGAGGTACTTCTGAATGGTCTTGGCCTTGGCCGGCGACTCCACTATCACTAAATTCTTTTCCATAAATCTTGCGAATTCGGCTACAAATTTAAGGCGTTTTTCCGAATTTGTTATAATTTTGTGTTTTCAAGCATTGGAAATGACTGACAAAACAAAAAAGAAAATTGTCAAGTGGTACTGGATTCTGCTGGTGGCTCCGTTCGCCGCAGTGTTCCTCCTGCTGCTGCTTGTAGGCATATTCGCAAAGATCCCTTCCTTCGAAGAACTTGAGCATCCGGACAACAAGCTGGCCACCCAGGTCCTGGCCCAGGACGGGGAGGTCCTCACGACTTTCCACATAGAAAACCGCACCTACGTTTCCTACGACGAACTGTCGCCCAACCTCGTGCATGCGGCCGTCTCCACAGAGGACGCCCGATTCTACAAGCACTCCGGAATAGACATGAAGGGCCTCGCCCGCGTGGCCGTCAAAACCCTCCTCCTGCGCGACTCCAGCCAGGGCGGCGGCAGTACCATCACCCAGCAGCTCGCCAAGACGCTGTATCCCCGCCAGGAGAACGCCGGCAAGCTCACCCTGGTCTTCACCAAACTCAAGGAATGGATAACGGCGGTCAAGCTGGAAAGGGACTACACCAAGGACGAGATCATCGCCATGTACCTCAACTCCATCTTCTTCGGAAGCAGTGCGTACGGCGTGAAGGCGGCCTCAGAGACCTTCTTCTCCAAGGAACCGGCGGAGCTCAACGTGCAGGAGAGCGCCATGCTCGTGGGCATGGTCAACAAGCCCACCCGCTACAATCCCGTCATCAATCCGGAAAACGCCCTGACCCGCCGCAACTTCGTGCTGGGGCAGATGGCCAAGGCAGGATACATCACCAAGGCCGAGCGCGACTCCATCCGTGAGCTGCCCATCGTCCTCGACTACCACGTGTTGGACCACAACTCCGGCCATGCGCCCTACTTCCGCGACATGCTCCGCCGCGACATGAACGCCCGCAAGCCGCGCCGCGCCGACTACCAGTACAAGGAAGACTACGCCGCCGACTCGCTCCGCTGGGCCAACGACGCCATCTACGGCTGGCTCGCCAAGAACAAGAAGCCCAACGGCGAGTCATACAACCTCGACAAGGACGGCCTCCGTATCTACACCACCATCGACTACAAGATGCAGGTGTTTGCGGAAGAAGCCGTCGTGGAGCACCTCGGAGGCTACCTGCAGGGCGCGTTCAACCGCGAGCTCAAGGGAAAGCGCAACAAACCCTTCGCCAACGACATAGACAAGGCCACCGTGGACCGCCTGATGAGCCAGGCGCGCAAGTGGAGCGACCGCTACCGCAGCCAGAAAAAGGCGGGAGTTCCCGAGGACGAGATTATCGCCCAGTTCGACAAACCGGTGAAGATGCGCGTCTTTGCCTGGAACAAGAAGGGCTACATAGACACCACCCTCACGCCCAACGACTCCATTCGTTACTACAAGTCGTTCCTCCGCTGCGGATTCGTGGCCGTCGAACCGGGAACCGGCTGCATCAAGGCCTTCGTGGGAGGTCCCAACTACCGCTATTTCAAGTACGACAACGTCAGCCAGGCAAAGCGCCAGGTTGGCTCCACCATCAAACCGTTCCTCTACACGCTTGCCATGCAGGAGGGCATGACTCCCTGCGACAGGGTGGTATGCGTGCCGCAGACCTTCATCAACTGGGACGGCTCAGAGTGGACGCCCCGCAGTACCGACAAGGAGGAGGTAATAGGCACAACCGTCACCCTCAAGTGGGGCCTCGCCAACAGCTCCAACAACATATCGGCCTTCCTTATGAAGCAGTTCGGCCCCCAGGCGATGGCCCAGATGATGCACCGTATGGGCATCCACAGCCATCTGGACGAGGTCTATTCCCTCTGCGTGGGTCCTGCGGACATCGCCCTGTACGAGATGGTCGCCGCATACAACACCTTCCCCTCGAAGGGCGTATATGCGTCGCCAATTTACGTCACGCGCATAGAAGACAACCAGGGCAACCTCATCACCGAGCATACCAACACCAAGCATGAGGCCATCAGCGCTTCCACCGCGTTCCTCATGGCCAACCTCATGCAGGGCGTGGTCAACGGAGGCACCGGCAGCCGCCTGCGTTACGCTTACAACCTCAAGGGAGAGATAGCCGGCAAGACCGGCACCACCAACGACTGCTCCGACGGCTGGTTCATAGGCTACACGCCCAAGATTACCGCCGGCGCATGGATTGGCGGAGAGGACCGCCAGATCCACTTCAACTCCCTTGACGGCTCCCGCATGGCGCTCCCCATCTGGGGAATATGGATGAAGAAGTGCCTGGCGGCGGGCATCTTCAACGAGAACGACGTCTTCACGGCGCCCGCAAGCGTAGACTTCAGCCTCGACTGCTCAACTTCCGGAACCTTCCTCGGCGGGAACGAGGAGCCTGAGGAAATGGAGTCGCAGAGCAACCAGGAAACCGATTACTACTTCAACTAGGATATGGGCAAGTACAATTCGATAGCAGTCATTTACGGCAGCGATTCCTCCGAGTGGGAGGTGTCGTGCCGCAGCGGTGAGTTCGTTGCCTCCGCAATCAGCGACCGCGATTACGACGTTTACGAGATTTTCGCACGCTTCGGGGTATGGAAGCTCGTGGCTTTCCGCAAGCGGAACTCCATGAGGGTGACGTTCCCTGAAGAGGCGCGCCCCGACATCGACAAGAGCGACTTCTCCGTGGGCGTGCTCGGCGAGCGCGTGAAGTTCGACTTTGCCTATATCGTGCAGCACGGCGCCCCGGGAGAGACCGGCCAGATACAGGGCTACCTGGAGATGCTCCACGTTCCCGTGAGCTCATGCGGCTCCTACGCCAGCATGATTGCGTTCAACAAATACGCCTGCAAGGCCTATGTGCGCGACCTGGTGAAATGCGCCCCCGACGTAATAGTACGCAGGGGTGACGACCTTGACGCCGTCGCCGCGAAAGCCGCCGCATCGCTCAGGTTCCCCGTGTTCGTAAAGCCCACCCAGGGAGGTTCGAGCTTCGGCGTCACCCGCGTTACCGAAGCCTCCGAACTGCCCGGCGCCATCCAGTACGCCTTCTCGGAGAACGACATGGTGATAGTGGAGCAGGGCGTCGAGGGACGCGAACTGACCTGCGCCGCCTATTGGGACGGCAAGACAGTGAAGGCCCTCCCTCCCATAGAGATCGTCACGGAAAACGAGTACTTCGATTACGACGCCAAGTACAACGGCCACAGTGCGGAAATCTGCCCCGCCCCCATCAGCCCGGAAGAGACCGCGGAGCTGCAGCGCACCACCTGCGAGCTCTATTCGTTCATAGGCTGCAAGGGCGTGGTGAGGATGGACTACATCCTTTCCGCCGACGGCCTTTACTTCCTGGAAGTCAATACGATACCCGGCATGACCAGCGCCTCTCTCGTGCCCAAGATGGTGCGCGAAGCCGGCATGAGCGTGACCGACTTCCTCTCCGTGATCATCGAGAATTCATAGTGCTGCTGTCGCAGTTCATACGCGACGGTGCGCGTGCGCTCGAGGCTCTGTATCCTCCCCGTGAGGCGCGGAGCCTCGTGGAGCGTCTGGCGGAGGAGCTTCAGGGCGTGAAGGCTTACGAGACGGTGCTTGAGCCGTCCCTGGAAGCATCAGCCGCAGTTGAAGACGGACTCGCGAGGCTGCTCGGCGGTGAGCCTTTGCAATACATCACCGGAGTACAGGAGTTTTACGGGAGGCGATTCCGCGTCGCCCCAGGGGTGCTGATTCCCCGGCCGGAAACGGAAATACTTGTGCGGGAGACCTGCGTGAGGGCACTTCAGCTTGACGCGCCCCGCGTGCTTGACCTCTGCACCGGCTCGGGATGCATAGCCTGGAGCGTGGCGCTTGAAGTTCCCGGGGCGAGTGTTACGGGCGTGGATATCTCCGCCGATGCTCTTGCGGTAGCGCGGGAACAAAACCCTGCCCTTTTGTTCCCGGAAGGGGGTTCTGACGGCCCTGCGGGAACAAATAATGCGTTTTTGTTCCCGAACTTCGTGCAGGCGGACGTTTTGGGCGGTCTTGCCGAGTTCCCGGACGGTTCCTTTGACATCCTGGTGGCCAATCCGCCCTATATCCGCGAAAGCGAAAAGGCCGCCATGCACCCCAACGTGCTGGAGCACGAACCGGCGCTCGCACTTTTCGTCCCGGACGAAGATCCGCTGGTCTTCTACCGCGCCGTCGCGGGTCATGCCCGCAGGCTGCTTGCCCCGGGAGGATGGGGCATGGTGGAGATAAACGAGTCGCTCGGACCACAGACCGCCGCCGTCTTTGAGGGCGCCGGCCTTAGAAAAGTGGAAATTATGGCCGACTTTTTTGGCCGCGACCGCTTCGTAAGCTTCGTCCTGTAGGCCTGGGAGGCCGTTTTTCAACTTAAGCGTTGCAATCCTTGGAGTAACGGATAATTATCCCTTACTTTGCCACGGCTAAACTATTGCGACTATGAAAAAGATTTGCTCTCTATTCGCATCCCTTCTTCTCTTCGGATGCAACCCTTCAGAAACAGTGGTCCCCGTTACCCCGGAGCCGGCGCCTTTCGAGCTCAGCGCCAGGGGGCTCGCAACGATGTTCGCTTCGCTCCCGATGGGGCCGGAGCAGCTTCGCGAGGTCTATGACGCCGTAGGCTTTTCGAGCGGCAACGGCTACGACGAGGAATATACGCTCGACAGCCTCCTGCTGCGCCCCGGGGCTGGAGTCGGCCCTGGCACCAAGGCGCGTCCGGCCGGTACTCCCCTTCGCGAGATGGTGCGGCGCTACCTGGAGGAGCACGCCGCCACCCGCTCGGGAATCGACGACATGATGGAGCTGATTGCCGAATCGGGCTACCAGCTTTACTGGCCGTATTCGGATTCGTGGGATGGCGAGTCGTATCCCGTCATCACCTTCGATCCCGGTTACGGCGCGGAGTCCAACTACGGGTACGAACTTTCGCCCGGGCCGGACGGCGCAGTGATCACAGATACCCTCATCGTGGATGAGGCTCTCGCCCAGATGCGGCCCGTCTGGGTAATCAACTCAAATTCCGACGCCGCGTTTACGCCGCTGGAACTGTTCTCGCGAACCGATTCCGGCTCTGCTACGCAGCAAGAGGGCCCGGGGACCTCCGCTTCGCTACGTCCCTCCC
>JAFZLQ010000117.1 GCA_017551425.1 Bacteroidales bacterium
CACGTTCCTGAAGAACTTAACCTCGCTACCAAGAAGCAACTCGTAGGCTCATTATGCAAAAGGCACGCCGTCGCTCAAAAGAGCTCCGACCGCTTGTAAACGAACGGTTTCAGGTTCTATTTCACTCCCCTGTTCGGGGTGCTTCCCACCTTTCCCTCACGGTACTGGTCCACTATCGGTCTTCCGATCATATTTAGCCTTGCGGCATGGTCGCCGCAGATTCAGACAGGATTCCACGTGTCCCGCCCTACTCAGGTGCCACTCTCGACTCGATCCCGTTACCCGTACGGGCCTTTCACCCTCTGCGGAATGACTTTCCAGACATTTCCGGTTCCTAACCAAGTCTTTATGAATGGTCCTACAACCCCGGATACGCCGTAACGCACCCGGTTTAGGCTCTTCCCATTTCGATCGCCACTACTTTGGGAATCGAAGTTTTCTTTCTTTTCCTGCAGGTACTAAGATGTTTCAGTTCCCTGCGTTCGCTCTGACTATTGTCAGTGACTGGTCTTCAACCAGCCGGGTTCCCCCATTCGGACATCTCCGGATCAATTCCTGTTTGCAGATCCCCGGAGCTTTTCGCAGCTTACCACGTCCTTCTTCGCTTTCGGAAGCCAAGGCATCCTCCGTTCGCTCTTCTTCTCTTTTTCTCGTACTTTGTGAATCACAATTTGACGACTAACGTCTCTTGTGTATACTCGTTTTGCCTTATGAAATTGTAGCCCTCAACATAGAAAAAACTCTAAGTTATATCAGACTATAATCTCTTTTTTTACCTCGTTATCTCTCTCAGTATTGTCAATGAACTTACCCTCTTTTCAGAAGGGGATGCAAAGGTAGTCATTTTTTTTTACCCCTCAAATTTTTTTTAATTTTTTTTACAAATTACCCGAAAAAGCTACCATTCCAGCTCCTGCTCCATCCTGAGGGCGATTTTGTCGTTGCATAAATTGCCTATGCTGCCGATATGGGTATGATTCAGCTTACCCTTATTGTAATGGAAGCGTCCTTCGTTCACCTCCTCACCTACCTGGCGGTAGGCGTCGCGGAAAGGCACTCCGGCCAGCACACGGGAATTGACCTCCTCCACGGTAAACATATATTTATATATAGGATTGTCCAGAATGTGTTCATTCACCTCTATGTGCTCCAGCATGAACGCAGCCATTCGCAGGCACTCATGCATGCTCTCCAGCGCGGGGAACAGCACGTCTTTAAGCAGCTGGTAATCACGATGATAACCGTGAGGCATATTGCTACACATCAGAGATATCTCATTCTCCACCGCCATTATCCGGTTGCAACGCGCCCGCATAACCTCCCACACATCGGGATTCTTCTTGTGCGGCATTATGCTTGAGCCCGTGGTCAGAGCGTCCGGGAATTTGATAAATCCGTAATTGGGCGACATGTACATGCAGCAATCGGAAGCGAACTTGTTCAAAGTCAGAGCCACGCTGCCGATAGCCGAAGCCACGCACTTCTCCGCCTTTCCCCGTCCGAGCTGGGCGGCAACGCTGTTATAATCAGGCACCGCAAATCCCAGCAGCTCCGTAGTCATCTCCCTGTCCAGCGGGAAGGATCCGCCGTATCCGGCACCGGAGCCCAAAGGGTTGCTGTTCACCACTTTATATGCTCCGTGAAGCATACAGGCATCGCTCACCAACGCCTCCGCATACGCCCCGAACCACAGGCCGAAAGAGGACGGCATGGCAATCTGAGCATGTGTGTATCCCGGCAGCAGCACTTCTTTATGCTTCTCGCTCAGTTCCTGCAGCTCAGCGAACAATAAGCGCAGCTCGTCACGCACGGCGAGCAACTCGTCACGCAGGAAGAGCTTGATATCCACCAGCACCTGATCGTTACGCGAGCGGCCGGAATGAATTTTCTTCCCTATCTCCCCGAGCTGCCGCGTGAGCAGCAACTCGACTTGCGAATGTATGTCCTCCACGTCCGGTTCAAGCACGAAACTGCCGTCCTCGACCGAAGCGGCAATCCCGTCCAGCGCCTCCAGAAGAGCCGTCAGCTCATCCTTCTCCAGCAGGCCGATGCTCTCCAGCATGCGGATGTGGGCCTTGGAGCCCATGATGTCGTAGCGGGCAAGCCGCAGGTCCAGCACACGGTCGTTCCCGACGGTGAACTCTTCTACCAGCCGGTCGGCCTCCGTACCCTTATTCCAAAGTGTTGCCATATAGATTACGTATGATGTCCGTATAAACTTCCACCGCCGCGGCTATTTCGTCACAGCGTATAAACTCGTCCGGCCGGTGCGAGCGGGACGACTCTCCCGGGCCGATTTTGATGGCGTCGCAGCCCATCCTCATCCAGTCGGAAGTGGTCGGCGACGAAAATGTCTCTATTCCGAGGGCCTCCACAGTACGCACGAGCGGCGAGTCCGGAAGGCTGGCGGAGGAACGGTTCGACAGATTGCGCGCCACCAGCCTGCTGCGGCACAGCCCCTGAAGCTCATCCAGCAGCTCGCTGTTGGTGTACTGCTCCGTCGGGCGCACATCCACCACGAAGCGGCATCTGTCCGGAATGACGTTGTGCGCTGTCCCGGCCTCGATCTGAGTGACGCTGAGCCTCACCTCGCCCATCAGCGGCGACACTCGGTCGAACCTGTGGGTGCGCAGCGCGGCGATATCGTCGAGAGCGATATAAAGTGCGTTTACGCCCTCCCCTCTTGCCGCATGACCGCTGACGCCCCTGGCCTCTCCGTCCAGCACCAGCAGTCCACGTTCGCTGGTGGCGGCACACAGGCCGGTAGGCTCGCCGACTATTGCCCATCTGGGCATCCCGTACGACGGATCCGTGGCCAGCAGGCCTTCCGGCGAATACAGCCAGGCGGCGCCGTCGGGCCCCGATCTCTCCTCCTCGCAGCAGAGGGCAAGCAGCAGGTTGAACGGCAGCGGCTCCGAGCGCAGAGCACGGAACACGGCAATCATGGCCGAAACGCTGCCCCCGTCGTCATTGCTTCCAAGACCGTAGATCAGCTCGGGATCGTCGCCCGGATCGAAGGGGTCGCGGGTGTAGCCGCCTGCCGCCGGAACCGTGTCGATATGGGCGTCCAGCACCAGGGTCGGACGGGAAGGGTCGTATCCGTCGCTGCGGGCCACTATGTTGCCGCGGGCGATGGCGTATGGTACGCTCCAGTAGCGCAGGGCCTGGCATATAAGTTCCCGCACCGCCGACTCTTCGAACGATACCGACGGGGTGCGGACCATTTGCCGCAGCAGCTCAAGCGAATCATTAAGGTATTGGTTCATAGGCGAATCCGAGTTTTGCCGATGTAAACCTCCGGAACGCCCGAACGAAGGGCGCCGAAGGCGGTATCGAGTTTGGGAAGCATGCCGCCGGAGACGGCGCCGGAGGACTTAAGCAGTTCGTATGAGGCCGAGTCCACCTGCTGCAGCACGCTGGAAGGATCGGAAGGGTCAGCCAGAACGCCGTCCTGCTCGAAGCAGTATACCAGCCGGGCGCCGAGGGCCGATGCGAGCGATGCCGCCACGGTATCGGCGTTGGTGTTCAGCAACTGGCCCCTGCCGTCATGGTTGATGGCAGAGAATACGGGCGTAAGTCCTTGGTCCATCATGCTTTGCACGAACGGCACCCGGACGCTGGACGGCGTGACGTCGCCGACAAAACCGAAGTCCACGGTACTGCCGTCCGCAGTAGTGATGGGCTGGCGTCTGGAGGCCGTTATCACAGCGCCGTCACAACCGGAGAGGCCGGCCGCATTGCAGCCTTCCGCCTGCAACAGGGCTACGACGTGCTTGTTATACCATCCTGCATATACCATCGTAACCACTTGAAGGGCAGGGGCATCCGTTACGCGGCGGCCGTCAATGCGTACAGGGGTGATGCCGAGCGCCTCCTGCACGCGGGACGCCAGCACGTTGCCTCCGTGTACCAGGAGTTTTGGTCCGGGCAGCGCGGCGAAACGGCGGCAGAAGTCCTTCAGCAGGGCTTCGTCGTCCAGAATCTTGCCTCCTATTTTATAGACTGTGGTCATAGGCTTTCAAGCATGCGTTTCATTACCACCTGGGCGGAGATTTCGCGGTTCGCGGCTTCCGGAATCACCAGGCTCTGCGGAGAATCGATCACCTCGTCGGTGACTATCACGTTGCGGCGTACCGGCAGGCAGTGCATGAAGTACGCATTGTCGGTAACCGCCATCTGGCGAGCCCCTACGGTCCATTTTCCGTCTTTGCTGAGTATCTGGCCGTAATGCTCCGGGGCGGTGACTCCGGGACAGCTCCAGTTCTTGGCGTAGATGAAGTCGGCGCCTTCGAAGGCCTTCATCTGGTCGTATTCTATGCGGGCCCCGGCTGTGAATCGCGGGTCGAGTTCGTAGCCTTCGGGATGGGTGATGACGACTTCGTATCCGGCGGCCACCATCCATTCGGCGAATGAGTTGGGGACGGCCTGAGGCAGGGCGCGCGGGTGCGGAGCCCATGTGAGCACCACCTTCGGACGGGGCTTGCGCTTGTACTCGTCTATGGTTATGAGGTCGGCGAATGCCTGGCAAGGGTGCACAGTCGCCGATTCGAGGCTGATCACCGGGCGGCCGGAGTACTCGATGAACTGATTCAGCACTGTCTCCGCGTAATCGGCTTCGCGATTGGTGAGGCCGGCGAAGGAGCGTACGCCTATTATGTCGCAGTAGCTGGCCATTACCGGGATGGCCTCCCGCAGGTGCTCGGACTTGTCGCCGTCCATAACCACTCCAAGCTCGGTCTCCAGTTTCCAGCTGTCCTGGCCCACGTTCAGCACTATGGCGTTCATGCCGAGGTTCTGGGCGGCCTTCTGGCTGCTCAGGCGGGTGCGGAGGCTGCTGTTGAAGAAAACGAGGAGGGCGGTTTTGTTGGCGCCGAGGCTCTTCCATGCGTAGCGGTCGGCCTTGACCAGTTTTGCTTCTTGCAGGGCTTGCTGCAGGTCTCCGATATCTTTGGCGTATAGAAACTGTTTCATTGTTGTTTCAGTCTTTATTTCGTCCGTTTGGGATCAATTAGTGCCGCTTGCGATCCCGGAAAAGGCGTGAAGGAAGCGGTCGCAGTCTTCCTTGGTCAGGCACAGCGGGGGCAGCAGGCGGATTATGTTGTTGCCGGCAACTCCGGTGAATATATGGTCTTCGTAGAGCAGGCGGCGGCGCATTTCTGCCACGGGGCCGGCGAACTCTATGCCTATCATGAGGCCGCGGCCACGGACTGAGAAGGAGGCAAGGGCGTCCAGCAGGTAATCCCCGCAAGCCAGCGCGTTAGCCATAAGGCCCTCGTCCTCAATGATATCCAGCACGGCAAGGGCGGCGGCGCAGGCGAGATAGTTGCCTCCGAAAGTGGTCCCGAGCATACTTTTGCGGGCCTGGAACCACGGGGCGATGAGGATGCCGCCGCACGGGAAGCCGTTGGCGATACCCTTTCCCATGGTGATGATATCGGGCCTGATTCCGGCCCACTGGTGGGCGAAGAACCTGCCGGTGCGCCCGTAGCCGCTCTGAACCTCATCCAGCACCAGCGCCGTCCCATATTTCCGGCATAGCTCCGACAGCTCCTGCAAGAACGCCGCCGTTGGAATATTGATGCCGCCGCAACCCTGTATGCCTTCGATAATCACTGCGGCAACGTCGCCGCCGCGGAGCGCCTCCTCAACCGCAGCTGCATCTCCAAGTTCGCAGAAAGTCACCTTGTGACAAGCGTTGAACGGGGAGACGATGGCCGGATTGTCGGTAGCCGCCACAGCTCCAGAAGTGCGCCCGTGGAAGCTCTTGCGAAAGGCCACCACCCGGTCGCGACCGGTCTGGAACGACGCCAGCTTGAGTGCGTTCTCGTTCGACTCGGCGCCGCTGTTGTCCAGGAAGAGAGAGTAGTCCTCGTAGCCGCTCGCAATGCCTATACGGCGCGCCAGCTCCTCCTGCAGGGGATTGCGTACGCCGTTGGAATAGAAGCCGATACGGCCGGCCTGCTCCGTCAGCGCCTGCACGTAATGCGGATGGCAGTGCCCAACAGAAATGACCGCATGCCCCCCGTAAAGGTCCAGGTACTCCGTCCCCTTATCGTCCCACAGCCTGCAGCCGCGTGCGCGGACGGGAGTAACGTCGAACAGCGAATATACGTCGAAGAGTTCCATAATCAGAATGCAGTAGCTTTAAGGTGCAGGCCGGCGTCTTCCGGCAGCCCGCACATAAGGTTCATATTCTGGACTGCCTGCCCCGACGCACCTTTGAGCAGATTGTCGATGACGGAGCACACCACCAGCCTGCCGCCGTGCTTCTCCAGCTGCAGCAGGCACTTGTTGGTGCCGGTTACCTGCTTGAGGTCCACCTCACCAGGTGCCACGAAGGTGAAGTGGGCATCGGCGTAATAGTCTTCGTAGAGACGGCGCGCCGCCGCTCCGTCCAACGTGCAGGGGGTGTGGACCGCAGCGAAGATGCCGCGGGCGAAACTGCCGCGCAGCGGGATGAAGTTGATGTCCGGGCCGCCAAGGTTGCGGCGGATCTCTGCAAGGTGCTGATGCTCAAAGATTTTGTAGGCGGAGACGTTGTCTGCGCGCCAGCTGAAATGAGTGCTCGCTCCGGGTTTGACGCCTGCGCCGGTGGAACCGGTGATGGCGGTTACGCTGACCTCCTCCTTAAGCAGGCCGGCGGCAGCCAGAGGCAGCAGGGCCAGCTGGATTGCAGTCGCAAAACAACCGGGATTCGCGACGCTTTCAGCACTGCGTATTGCTTCACGCTTCAGTTCCGGCAGGCCGTATACATAGCCGTCGGACTCGTCACGGTAGTCCTGAGCCAGGTCGATGACCTTTAGGCCGGAGGGACGGGTGTGGGAGGCCCAGAACTCACGGCTGGCGCCGTGGCCACCGCAGAGGAACAGGATGTCGATGGGATTGCCGGTCTGGCCGGCAATGACGGAATCGTCATGCCCCGCAACAACAAGAGCGTCATGCCCGACCTGATCGGGCATCTCCTCGCAGAAACGCAGGTCCGTTTCACCGTAGAGCCCCTCATGCACCTCCCAGAGAGCCTTTCCAGCGCTGCTGGCCGACTGCACGAAGGCTATCTCCGCCTCCGGATGATTCAGAAGAAGACGAATGAGTTCGCCGGCGGTGTATCCCGCGCCGCCTATGATTCCAACTTTTATCATCAGCTTAACGTTTTTCGTCAGGATGCACGCTGTAGTAGGCGCGCAGGGCGGTGGCGTTCACCTTGATGAAGCCCTTCGCGTCCGCGGCAGTCCAGGCCTTGGCGCCCTCGCCATATTCACCCAACTTGTTGTGTACCAGATCGTCCGGAGTATCGCACCCGACGGTGGAGAAGCAATACGGCCGCAGTTCGAGCGTTACCGTACCGTTCACATTGCGCTGGCTGCTTTCCAGCATGGCCTCGATATCGGCCATAACCGGCTCGAAGTACTGGCTCTCATGCAGGAACATGCCGTACCAGTTGGCCACCTGGTCCTTCCAGTACTGCTGCCACTTGCTAAGGGTAAACTTCTCCAGGAACTTATGCGCTCCTATTATCAGCATAGGCGCGGCCGCCTCGAAGCCCACACGACCCTTGATGCCTATGATGGTGTCGCCCACATGCATATCGCGCCCGATTCCGTAAGCCGAACCTATCGCCTCGACGGCACGGATCGCCGCGATGGGGTCGTCGTAACGATTACCGTTGACGCTCTTCAGTTCTCCCTTCTCGAAGCCGAGGGCTAGAATCTCGCTGCCGGTTTTCGTAACCTGCTTGAGGTAAGCAGATTCCGGCAGTCCCTGCTTGGAGTCGAGAATCTCGCCTCCGCAGATGGAAGTGCCCCAGAGGCCCACGTTGTAGCTGTACTTCAGCTTCGCGAAGTCGGCCTTGAAGCCATGGGCGTTCAGGTAGTCCACCTCCTGCTGACGGGACAGGTTGCCGTCACGGGTGAGGGTTATTATCTCCACTCCCGGGCACAGCACCAGGAAGGTCATGTCGAAGCGCACCTGATCGTTGCCGGCCCCGGTGGAACCATGCGCTATCGCATCAGCCCCTATCTCCTTGGCGTAACGGGCGATAGCCGCCGCCTGGAAGATACGCTCGGAGGATACGGATATGGGATAGGTTCCGTTGCGGAGCACGTTGCCGTACACCATGTAGCGCAGACTCTTGTCGTAGTACTCTCGCGTGACGTCAAGCGTAACGTACTTTGTCGCACCGAGCTTGTAGGCGTTCTCCTCGTTGGTCCGGAGCTGCTCCGGGCTGAATCCGCCCGTGTCGGCGCATGCCGCGTGAACCTCGTACCCCATTTCCCTGGCGAGGTACATTACCGTATAGGAGGTGTCGAGACCTCCGCTGAAAGCTACTACTCCCTTTTTCATACTATTCTCCGGGAGGATGTAGTTCCAAATGCTCCTGCGGGTCGTAAAGCAATCCCGTACAGAGACACATCTTGTAATCGTTAGCCTGAAGTATATGGAAG
>JAFZLQ010000017.1 GCA_017551425.1 Bacteroidales bacterium
CCGCGAGAACGGCCCCCGTCACAACGTTCCCGCTCCCACCATCGACGACTACCGCGAGCCCGTGGACGAGCTTTACTAATCGTCAGGATAAATAGAAAAGCGCAGCAGGTCAACCTGTTGCGCTTTTCTTTTATAAGTTCGCTATTGCCGTGTCGAGGGCTGTCAGACGGTAGCTTACTGCCGATTTCATCCGCGTTACGGCCTGCTGGAAACTGAGGCTGCAGTCGCCGTTGACGTCGTACGAGTCGTTGGGCCACATGCCCCGGTTGATGGCTTCGGAAGCCCGTATCTGCTCCGCCCGGCGGTCTATGTAGTCCGGAATGTCGGCCAGCAGGGGCTTCAGCTCCTTCCATCTGGCCTTCACGGCGGCCTTGAAGGTGCTGTCCTTGAAAAGCTGGTCGTAATAGATGCTGGAGGGGATGCAGAGCCAGCTCTGCTGGGGGATGAAGGTGTACCAGTCGAAGTCCCACACCGGCCCGGCGTACATCACGCCCTTGCGGAAGTAGAAGTAGCTGCTCTTGGGATGGTTGGGCTCCGCATTGCCGGTAAGCTCATGCACCAGGTACCAGTCGATGAAGCTGTCGGTGTTCATGAGCGAGGCGTAATCGCCGCCGTAGTAGATGGCATTCTCAACGCCGGCGACGAGGCCTTTGATGGTGTTGAAGATGTCGTCGGTCATCTCGTCCTCGTCCGGCTCCTTGACGCCTATGGGCATGCCCCATGCATTCTGGTTGACCCTGTATCCGAGGCTGCTGTAGAAGCGCCAGGTGGCGTCGTAATAGGTGTCCATCTCGATGAGGTAGTCTGCGTCCAGCCTGCCTTTGCCAGTCTTTATCTGCTCTCCCAACCAGTAGTTGCCGAGGTGGGTCCCGTTGAGGAAGAGTTCCACGAATTCTCCGGAGGGAGTCCATTCCAGACGGGTGCGGCGGGCGATCTCGAATGAGACGTCGTTCCGCAGCAGGGTGCGGTCCATCCAGTTGGCGAGCAGCACCCAGCGCTTGCCTTTGGCGCCCACCCCGATGAGGTCTTCCTTGGATGACAGTTTGAATGTATAAGGCTTCTTGGGCATGCTCCAGGAGGTGTTGCCGCGCCCCTTCATGGAGACCTCGGAGTTCCTGAAGTAAACCTTGCCCTTGTCGTCCGTTATTACAACCTTGCAGTTCTCCGTCCACACGTCCTTGCTGGTGATGGACTTGCCGTCGGGGGTGGTGACGAACACCGACCTCAGGCCCGTGCCAAGCACGCGGAAGGGCTCGCCGGAAACGGGGTCCATGGGAAGCATGCGGCTGCGGGCCACCGTCACTGCCTTGTCCGTACTGCGCACCACCGTGCCGCCGGTGCTGGAAATGGTTACGGAAAAGCCTTTGGAGAAGGTGACAGGGGGTATGAGGAAGCGGAATTCGGTGTATTTGTCCGGCGACAGCACGATGCCGTCGCTGCAGTCCAGCTGGATAGTCTTGCGCCCGGTTCCGTCAAAGACGAGCGAAGGCTCTCCGCCGGGGGCGATCGAGACCGTGGCGACGCCGGCCAGAGGCTCGTCGTTGTTGCCCTTCAGCGCGACGGACGTAACCTTGGTACCGTCTCCCACCAGCTTCACCGTAAGCATGCCGAAGATGTTCCGGAAGACCATGGTGTCGTCGTCGGTGGCGGCGACCATGATGTTTGCCCCGCGTGCGAAAGACGCCGGGTCGTATGCCTGGGTGTCCGGAATGGCGAGCGAAATCACGCCCGCAGGGCTGACGGATGCGCCTGCCTCATAAGGATATACTGCGTATGCCGATTTCAGTTCGGTGCCCTGGGCGGACGGCATTCCGGAAAGGCTGATGAGGCGGCCGGAGACGTCGCCGTCGTTGCCGTTGAAGATGTATTCCTCGGCTGCGGTGCTCCTGTTGAAGACGGCAACCCTGTCGCCGGCGTTCCAATGGAGCCTGAGTTGGTCGTCGGCATAGACGCTGGTCCCGGAGGGCTCTTCAGTGGTGGCGAAAAAGACCTGCGGTTCCTGCGTCGGAGCGTCGATGGGCTCCTCCGTACAGGACCAGGCGAAAGCCATGGCAAGCGCTGCGATGTATAAGTGCCTCAGTTTCATGACAAAAGTTCTAGTGCCTGTTCTACGGAAAGGGCTTCCGATATGTCGAATCCGCCGTTGCGGGTGCGTCGCAGGGAACCGAGGAAGGCGCCGCTGCCCAGGGCCTCGCCGAGGTCGCGCGCGAGGGCCCGTATATACGTACCTTTTGAACAATCGACGCGTATGAGCGCATGGCGCAGGGGCACGCCGCGCACGTCGGCAACGTTGATGCGGCCGTTGCCCGGGCCTGCGACCACCGGCTCAGGGGCGTCGAAGCCTTCGTCGAAGCCCAGCAGCTCGAGACCGTAGATTTCTATGAGCGATGATTGGAGTATGTCTCCGGGGTCGAACGCCTCGCCCCGGGCCTGAGCCTCCCGCAGCAGGCGCCTGGCGGTTTCGTAGGCGCGCACGCCGTCAACCGACTTGGCGCTGAAAAGGGGAGCGACCTGCATCTGCGGGCCGGTGAAAGAGGGGAGTACGGCACGCAGGCTGTCGGCGGAGACCCCGTCGAGCGGGCACAGCCGGTCCACCGGTTTCTCCAGGTCGTAAGATGGGGTGACGGCGCCGAAGCAAACGCCAGCAAGATACTGTTTTGCAGAGGCTTGCAGCTCTTCGGCCCGACGGGTTGCAGGGCCGATGCAGACCAGCAGTATGCCTGTGGCAAGCGGGTCCAGCGTGCCGGCGTGACCCACCTTGAGGTTCTTCTTGCCGAAGTGCCTGCAGGCGGCGATCTTTATCTTCCGCACAAGGTCTGCGCTGGTCCAGCGGTACGGCTTGTCCACCGGCAGGACTATTCCGTCGGGGTAATCTTCAATGTTTCGGGAAAATCCGGTGAAGCCTCCTCCTGTCATTCTGAGCGAAGCGAAGAACCTAAAGGGGAATTTTGTCGATCCTCCTCTGATGCCTGCCGCCGGCGAAGTCGGTCACCAGCCACTCGCGGACCATGGCCACCACCTGGTGGTACGACGCGAAGCGGGCGGGCACCACGAGCACGTTGGCATTGTTGTGCTCCTTGACAAGGTGCGCCACCGGAGTGTTCCAGGCAAGGCCTGCACGTACGCCCTGATGCTTGTTGAGGGTGATGGCCATGCCGTTGCCGGTGCCGCAGATGGCTATCCCGAGGTCAACCGAGCCGCTTTCCACCGCCGAGGCAAGGGGATGCGCGAAATCGGGATAATCGCATGAATCCGTGGTGTCGGTGCCGAAGTTCACTACTTCGTAGCCTTTGCCGGACAGGTACTTGACTAGCTTGGATTTGTACTCGACGCCGGCGTGGTCGTTGCAGATGCCTATTTTCATAATTCGTCCTTGATGTTGTAGCGGTTGCGGTCGGCCCCGGAACGGGAAATCATCTCTCCGAGCAGCCCGGCCAGGAAAAGCACGGTGCCGAGCACCACGGCGAGGAGGGCGAGGTAGAACAGGGGCTGGTCCGTCACGGCCCTGAACTTGAGGCCCTGGGCCTGGTTGATGAGCTTGGCGGCGATGATCCATACCGTCATGACGAATCCGGCGAGGAACATCAGCAGGCCGGTCGTGCCGAAGAAATGCATGGGCTTCTTGCCGAATTTGGAGAGGAACCAGAGGCTCTGGAGGTCCAGGAAGCCGTTCACGAAGCGGTCCAGGCCGAATTTGCTCTTGCCGTACTTTCGTTTCTCGTGCCGCACGGCCTTCTCTCCGATCTTTCCGAATCCGGCGTTCTTGGCGAGGTAGGGTATGTACCGGTGCATCTCGCCGTAAACCTCTATGCTCTTTACCACGTCGCGCCTGTAGGCCTTGAGGCCGCAGTTCATGTCGTGCAGCCTGATGCCAGTGACGCAGCGCGCGGTGGCGTTGTAGAGCTTTGACGGGAGATTCTTGGTAAGGGCGTTGTCTTTGCGGTGCTTCTTCCATCCGCTTACGAGGTCGTAGCCTTCTTCCACTATCATGCGGCGCATTCCGGGAATCTCCTCGGGGGCGTCCTGCAGGTCTGCATCCATAGTTACTACTATGTCTCCGGAAGCCTTTTCAAAGCCGCAGTAAAGGGCGGCGGACTTGCCGTAGTTGCGGCGGAAGCGGATGCCGTGCACGCACGGATCTTCCTTCGCCAGCGACAGGATGCAGTCCCATGAACCGTCGGTGCTGCCGTCGTCAACGAAGACAATCTCGTAGGAAAGGCCCTCGGAGGCCATCGTGGCTGCAATGCGGCTGTGGAGCTCCGGCAGGGACTCGCACTCGTTGAGGAGGGGGACTACGATGGAAACGTCCATACTAATTGAACGGGTTGCGTGAAGGTATGTTGCGGGAGAAGATGGCGGAAAGCACGGTGCCGAACAGCGTGCAGTAGATGAGGTTGGCGAAGAACATCATGCCGGGCATTTTGGGGGCCAGCTCACCGAATGAATCCAGCTGGTCCGCCGTGAGCATGTTGGAGTAGGTCTCCTTTGCCAGCTCTATGGCGTCGTTGAACATATCCGGCTGGATGAAGCTCACCCATGCAAGGTAAAACGCCGAATACAGCAGCGCCGAGAGCAGGGCCGTGGCGAAGCCGAAACGGAAACTGTCTGCGTTGGTGGTCTCTTCATGGGCGGCGGCGAACCTGAGCATGAAAAGCTTGAACAGGCGTATGCAGATGTAGAATTTGAACACCCAGAGAAGGAGGCTGCCCACATTCACCAGCACGCCTACAGCGGCGCCGCCGTGAAGCTTGGAGAGCAGCATGTTCACTACCATGTAAGCAATCGACACGCCGCCCAGCACAAGGCCGCTGCGAAGCGCGTCGTTCCAAACTATCTTTCTTTCCATAGCACAAATATAGATAATTTTTGTAAATTTGCAGATTGCAAACCACAAACTGTTATATGTTGACAATAGCATTCACCGACGGAACGATCCGTCCCTGGGAAGACGAGCAGGCCAAGCATATTTTCTGGCACTCGTCCGCCCATCTTATGGCCGAGGCCCTCGAGGCCCTCTATCCCGGCGTCAAGTTCGGCGTGGGGCCGGCAGTGGAAACCGGATTCTACTACGACGTAGACCTTGGAGACCGCACCATCAGCGAGGCAGACCTTAAGGCAATCGAGGACAAGATGATAGAACTGGCCCGCACCAAAGAGACCTTCGAACGCAGGGAGGTTTCCAAGGCAGAGGCCCTCGACTACTTCACCAAGAAAGGCGATTTCTACAAAGTCGAGCTCATCCACGACCTTGAGGACGGAACCATCACCTTCTATACAAACGGCTGTTTCACAGACCTTTGCCGCGGCCCTCACGTTAAGCATGTGGACGACATAAAGGCCGTCAAGCTTACCTCCATCGCAGGCGCCTACTGGAAGGGAGACCAGGACCGTCAGCAGCTTACCCGCATATACGGCGTGACCTTCCCCAAGAAGAGCATGCTCGACGAATACCTCCAGATGCTGGAGGAGGCCAAGAAGCGCGACCACCGCAAGCTCGGCAAGGAGATGGAGCTATTCACCTTCTCCAACCGCGTCGGCCTCGGCCTGCCCCTCTGGCTGCCCCGCGGCGCAATCATGCGCAACGTCCTGGAGAACTTCCTCCGCCGCAAGCAGACGGAGCTGGGCTATCTGCCCGTAGTCACCCCGCACATCGGAGGCAAGGAACTTTACGTGACTTCCGGCCATTACGCCAAGTACGGCAAGGATTCCTTCCAGCCCATCCACACCCCCCAGGAGGGCGAGGAATACATGCTCAAGCCCATGAACTGCCCCCATCACTGCGAGATTTTCCGCAGTTCGCCCCACTCATACCGCGACCTGCCCCTCCGCTACGCGGAATTCGGCACGGTCTATCGCTATGAGCAGAGCGGAGAGCTCCACGGCCTTACGCGAGTCCGCGGTTTCACCCAGGACGACGCCCACCTCTTCTGCCGTGCGGACCAGCTGCAGGAGGAGTTCGAAAAGGTCATCGACCTCATCCTCTACGTCTTCAAGACCCTCAAGATGACGGACTACATGGCCCAGATATCCCTCCGCGACCCCAAGAACACCACCAAGTACATCGGATCCGACGAAAATTGGGCCAAGGCCGAGCAGGCCATCATCGACGCCGCAGAGCGCAAGGGCCTCAAGACCGTCGTCGAACTCGGCGAGGCCGCATTCTACGGTCCCAAGCTGGACTTCATGGTCAAGGACGCCCTCGGACGCAAGTGGCAGCTCGGTACCATCCAGGTGGATTACAACCTTCCCGAGCGCTTCGACCTCGAGTACACCGCAGCCGACGGCAGCAAGCAGCGCCCCGTCATGATACACCGCGCGCCCTTCGGTTCGCTGGAGCGTTTCACCGCCGTGGTGCTGGAGCATACGGCAGGCCATCTGCCCCTCTGGCTCTCGCCTGACCAGGTCAAAGTGCTGCCAATCAGCGAAAAATATGCAGATTATGCAGAAAAAGTTTGTAATTTGCTGAAAAATTCCGATATTCGCGCCTCAATCGACGCGCGTAACGAAACGCTGGGCAAGAGGATACGCGAAATATCCCTGCTGCGCGTGCCCGTGCTCGCGATAGTCGGTGAGAAAGAAGCCGCGGAAGGCACCGTCTCCGTAAGAAGGGAAGGTGTCGACCAGGGCTCCATGACTGCAGAACAGTTTGTAGAATACATTAAAGCAGCGACAGCTGAAGAATTAGCTTGATGGCAGGACCTTACAGACCCAAGCCGGCCTTTAAACCTGGTGGCCGCAAACCCGACCCTCGTCTCCAGAAAAAAGACGAGAACGAACTCAACATCAACGGAGCCATTACCGCCCCGATGGTGAGACTCGTCGGAGACAATATCCCCGAGCCGGGCGTGGTGCCTATCTCCAAGGCCCTCCAGCTGGCAGACCAGCTCGAGCTCGACCTCGTAGAGATCAGCGCCAAGGCAGACCCGCCCGTATGCAAGATACTGGATTACCAGAAGTACCTGTATCAGCAGCGCAAGAAGGCCAAGGAAATGAAGTCCAACGCCGCCAAGGTGGTCATCAAGGAGATACGCTTCGGGCCCAATACAGACGAGCACGACTTCCAGTTCAAGCTCAAGCACGCCCAGGAGTTCCTCCAAGAAGGATCCAAGGTCAAGGCCTCCATTTTCTTCCGCGGCCGCTCCATAATGTTCGCAGACCAGGGCGAGAAGCATCTTCTCCTTTTTGCAGTGGAGCTGGAGCCTTACGGCAGGGCGGAAA
>JAFZLQ010000018.1 GCA_017551425.1 Bacteroidales bacterium
GCCACTCATCCAGTCGACCTCCCATTTGTAGGGCACATCGAGTAGCTTATAAGCCACAAGATCACGTACCGGGCGCGTGCTTGTGGAGCAATCCGTAAGCGGCCAGTCCTCCAGTTTGACGTCCTTCAGGTCGACTTCCGGGTCATCCACCTTTCCGCAAGCAGACAAGACCAACAGAACTGCTAGACATATTATCTTTCGCATATAAAGAGCTTTTTAATATAAAACAGAAGAGCGTCGTGATTCTTGCGTAATATAGGCAAAAATAAGCTATTTTTGCATCATGGTAAAGATAGCATGCGTAGGAGACAGCATTACCTGGGGATTTACGATTCTGAAGCGTCATAAGGACAGTTATCCGGCAGTACTTCAGCAGTTGCTTGGAAGCGGATTCAAAGTGCGCAATTTCGGCCTCAACAATGGGTGCGCAAACTTTGGCGGGGACCTGCCTTACGGGCGCCTGAGGCCTTTCCGCAGTGCCCTCCGGTTCAATCCGGACATAGTGATAATTATGCTCGGCACCAATGACACAAAACGTTTTAACTTCGAACGCGGGCATTTCCTGAGCGGTTACGAGTCCATCGTGGACAGCTTCATCTCTGCGGAGAATAAACCGGAAGTGTACCTGATGACTCCCCCGCCCGTCTTCGGCAGCTTCGGCCTGGACGCCTTTACCCTGAACAACGACATTCTGAACAGCGACATTATCCCGGCCATACTCAGTACCGCCACGGAAAAGGGATTAAAACTGATTGACATCAACTCCGTCATCCAAAGCAAAGAGCTCACGAACGACGGCGTGCACCCCAACAAAGACGGCGCCAGGCTCATAGCCGAAACGGTGTACGCTGCTATAACTCCAACCTCAACACCCTTATAGGCGTATCCCTCCCCTGCTCCGGGATGAACGCCGGATTGCTTCTGTACTGATTGAGCACAAAGTGCTCCTGGCATCCGGGACGGTAAACGTTCAGAATGCCTCCCGCGTGAGGTTCTCCACCTCCCGCCAGTCCTGCGGTTGTTCCAAACGGATATTCATGATTCTTGTAGTTTCTGATAAGCAAGCCTCTCATCGCCGGAGGCGAGGTAAATGATGCCGCAGTATTTGAAGCCGTACTGCAGAATGACGTGCTGCATGATCAGGTTGTCCCGGTGAGTGTCGATCCTGATGTTCCCGTCACGGGCGAAACACCAGTCCATGATGCTTTTGAACACCCCGTGAACCTCCGGATAGCTGCCGATGCGGTGGACGACATGATAAGGGAGCAAGTCGTCCAGCCATTTGCCGTCATAGATATTAGCGTACGTCGGCTCAGGGGACTTGATGAAAGCAAAGTATGCCACGATCCTCTCCCCTTCCAGTACGACGAACCCGTTGCCGTTGTCCATGTCATTCAGAACAACATCTTCAGAAGGATAGCCGTTTACCCATTGCCCGAGGTTGCCGGAAGCCCGCATTATGCCCCTGGCCGCTTCAAGGACATCCATGACGGCGTCCAGATCCCCCCTGTTTGCAGCGCGTACAGTCATCGTCCCAGGAACGCATTTATGGCTTCCACAATCTCCCGGCCCTTGTTCTCCCAGTTCCTGCCGGACAGGATTTCGTCGTCGTGCGAGCCCCAGGGGATTATCATCTTCCTGATGTTGGGGTTGTCCGTGGCAGAGTCGGGAATGGCTGCGCCCGTCCAGGGATCGTTGGCTCCATAGACGAACACCATCTTCTTTCCCGTCGTATTCAGATTTCGCAGGAAATCTTTCATCATCTTTCCGTTATAGCGGGGAACATACTCGGGATAGTCGACAATAGTGTTTGTGTTATCCTTGGCCCACCGGAGCATGTCCTGCCGGTCGATGACGCTGCAGCCTTCCAGGAATCCGTAACCGAACTCATAGGTGCCCAGTTCAAGAACGGCCTGGACATAGTAAGGCCAGATGGGAATGTCCTCCCGCAGCTTCATCAGTTCTTCCCGGCGCTCGTCCGAAAAAACTGTCCGGGTTGCTACCTTTTCCTTTTGGGCATCTATGGCCTTTGCGAACTCCGTGTCGTCCGCAAGCATGAAGAAGGACAACTTCTCATAATCCGGGTTCCCGGCATAAGGATCGGGCACGAGGTCCATCCACGTGTCGATATAGTAATAGCTGAACCTGCCGAAGAGGTTGGACATGAAAGTAAACATTATCTCATGCAACTGCGTCTCCTCAGAATCGGGCTCCGGGTAGTCGGCGAACAGCTGACGGCGCAGCTCGGCGCCGGTCTGGGTATCTGCGGCGGCAAGGCGGCCGATATCGAATATCCGCTGCCTCAATTCGGGCATGTCGGCCATGGCTCCCTGCTCGATATAGTCTCCCAGGGATGTATCGTCCAGGCTCGTGAGGAAGGGCGCGCAGAAAGGCACATAAACGTCTATGTCGTTCCAACCGTTAAGCTCGTCATAGTAGGCGTAGAGCGCGGTGGCGATTCCGTTCTTGCTGATGCCGGTGCTGATCCACTTGCCGGGGAAGAGGCCTGTCTGCTTCAGGGCCGACATGATTGCGTGAAGGTCCGCCGAATACTGCTCGGAGCTCAGATAGTTGAACTCCAGGTTGTCGAAGGGCTCGGGCAGCGACGTGCCGAAGTAGCGGTATTCTACATGAACCTCGTTGATTCTGCCGAGCCGCAGGCGAGTAGGCCGGAGTTCATCGGCCTTGTCCGGCGTATAGTAGCCCTGGGTATGCAGGATGTTGAGCAGGTTTTCCCCTGCCTTGTACGGGTAATCCATGATGATCGCCACCTTCTGCTCGAACGTGCCCCTGGAAGGGTCGTTATGGTCAACCAGCTGGTTGAAATATGCGTAATAGACCGGGACTCCTGGCAGGACTGCAACGTCCTGCGACCTGACCTCCCTCCTGATCCTTACCAGTCCGGGGGCCTTCTTCAGGAGCTCGGTAACTTCATCCTCCTCACCCTCTACCGCCACCGTTGAAGCAGGAACCCCGGGATCGATCTCTTCCCAGTCTCCCTTGCATGCAGTGAAGGATATCAGTACGCAGAATGCGGCCAATACCCATATGCGGAACAGCCTTCCCATAGAGTTGTGCGGCAGCTATGCTTATTCGGCCATCTTCTCCAGGAACAGCTTGCTGTGTTCGAGCACCTTGACCTTGCCGCTCATCCCATACAGCGAACCGTCCATCTCGCCCTCTACATTGGATTCAAGGGTCAGTTTCCCTCCGGAAACGATTATCGATTCATACATGAGTGCGCTTTCGTACCCTGCGACCGTGGCGTAAACCTTATTCCCCTTTATCTCCCACAACATGCTGTCTGTAGCAACCCATGAGCCCGAGAACTTGTTCCAGTTGTACATGGTCACCTGGAATACGTTGCCCTCGGTCTTGACGAATTGAATTTTAAGCTCGCCATTTCCTACAGGGTTGTAAGGGTCGCAAGTCATGGTATAGCTCTCCGTGACCTCTCCGTTGATCTTGGACAGGATCTCGTACTTCGTCAGGCCCCAGGTACCTTCAAGGTCCAGGCTGCCGGAGGCGGCGGGTAATTTATCACAGGATGAAAGGCAGAAGAGAGCCAGGGCGGAAGCCGCAAGTAAGAATAGTTTTTTCATGATGGTTTATTAAATAATACAAATATAACAATATTTGCTTCTTTTAACGAATACGATTAACTTTGGCCCCATGAAATTGCGCTTACGGTCCGTTATCCTGTTCTTTTTGGCACTCGCCTCCCTCCCGGCAAGAGGGCAGTTCTTCCGGAGTGTGGACGACTGGCTCAGGGGAATGCAGGAAAAGCAGCCGTACGACACCACCTACATCTTCCGCCCTCAGGAGCGGTGGCTCATAAGGGAGAGGACAAAGTTCAGCGCAGAAAGCCTCAGGATGCTCGTCCTGTCTGAAGACGGCCAGTCATACGGCGCCGCCGTTGCAGACGGAGGTTCTTTCAAACAGAGCATAGGAGTCGGATACCGCAGCATCGCCCTCGACATCGGCACGAACCTGTCGGCCGTAAAGACCGGACTGGGCTACGACCTTAACGTATTCGGCAACCGCATAGTCTTCAAGCACAACTTCCGCTTCTCCTACGGCATGACAGGGCAGGCGTATTCCGGCACGCAGGAGCTGGCCGTGAAAGCCAAGGACCTGGCCGTCCTGAACGTGTCTGCAGGAGCATATTATGCCTTCAACGGCAAGCGTTTCTCTATGCCGGCGGCCCTTAACCAGAACTTTCGTCAGCTCAAAAGCGCCGGCAGCCTGCTTGCGACCATCGACGCTCGCGCCATCGGCCTGTTCATCCCGGAGCCGGAAACGCTCGGCATACCGATGGACTACTCATATATGTTCATATTGGGCCTTGGCGGAGGATACGGATACAACTGGGTGCCGTCTGAGCACTGGCTCATCCACCTCAGCCTTACCGGAACCGTAGGATTCCTCAAGGCCACCGGACTCTCCCTCACGGGGCGGGAGCTCATCGAGAACGCAGCGGGTCCGCCCATCATCATGACAAAGGGAACCGCCGCCGTACTGTATTACGTCGGCAACTGGTACTTCGGACTTTTCGCAGACGGCGACAGCCTTACCGGATTCACTACGGACGATGTGACATTTTTCCTCCGCAGGGTAAACGCGAACGCCAGCCTTACGGCCGGCGTTCGATTCTAAATTTCTGATTTTCAGTTACTTACTCGCCCCCCCCCGGAGTCTCTTCAACATCCAGGGCCTCATAGACGGAGTTGTTGCTCTTGTACTCGGGAACGATTTCCTTCATCTTGCGCACGGTGGCCATATTGTCGAAGTGCTTGGAAATATCCACAAGCTCTTCTATCTCCTTGTTTACGTCGTCGTAATCGTACTCGCGCACCTGGGCGATACGGATCTTCTCGTGGAAGGTGGGCTTTGTGTTCTCCTGCTCGTTGAGCACTTCCTCGTAGAGCTTCTCCCCTTCCCTCAGGCCGGTGAACTTGATCTCAACGTTCTTGGCGTGCGAGAGGGCTATCATCCTCTTTGCCAGGTCTGCGATCTTGACGGGTTTGCCCATGTCGAACACGAAGATTTCGCCTCCGTTGCCCTTTGTGCCGGCCTCGAGAACCAGCTTGCAGGCCTCAGGAATCAGCATGAAGTAGCGGACTATCCTCTCGTCCGTCACAGTCACGGGGCCTCCGTTCTTGATCTGTTCCTTGAAGAGAGGTATTACGGAGCCGTTGCTCCCAAGTACGTTGCCGAAGCGCGTGGTGACGAACTGGGTGTATTCCGGCTGGGCGCTTGAGCCCCTTCCGGCGACGCGCTGTTTGCGGTCTTCCATGGCCTCGAGCTTGAGTTTGCGGTCCAGCGACTGAACATAGATCTCGCAGATACGCTTGGACGCACCCATGACGTTGGTGGGGTTGACGGCCTTGTCTGTGGAAATCATCACGAACTTCTTTACGCCGTACTTGACGCTCATGTCGGCGATTATCTTCGTGCCGTAGATGTTGTTCATGACGGCCTCGCTGGGGTTGTCTTCCATCATGGGCACGTGCTTGTACGCGGCGGCGTGGAAGACGTAATCCGGACGGAACTCGCTGAACACTTCCTCCATGCGGGTGCGGCGGCTGATACTGGTGACGATGACATCGGCACGCACGTCGGGGAAATCCCTGGCCATCATGAGGCGTATGTCGTGCTGGGGCGTTTCAGCCTGGTCTATCAGCATCATGCGGGCGGGCTTGAACTGGGCCACCTGACGTACGATTTCTGCTCCGATGGAGCCGGCGGAACCAGTAATCAGCACCTTCCTGCCGGAGAGCAGCTGGCCAACGGATTTCATGTCCACACGTATCTGGGAACGCGGCAGGAGGTCTTCTACGCTCACCTCGCGCAGCTGGAGGTCTTCCATCTCCTCCGC
>JAFZLQ010000019.1 GCA_017551425.1 Bacteroidales bacterium
AGGTCTTGAAATAGTCAACCTTTATCGGGAGCGTACCCTTCTCCCAGGCGACTCCCCCGGCGATGATCATACGTCCCCCGGGCAAAAGTGTTGCGGCTCCACCCGGGAAGTCCCCAGGATTCTCCGCATAGAAGTAGGTTGCCGAGGCTTTGCCGCCGTCGAAAGTGGCGTCATAGGCAATGCGCGCGAAGCAGTAGTTGCCGTTTTCGGAGTCAATGCCCTGCAGCCAGATAAGACGCGCCGGGCGGTCCACCTGGAGATGGTCCCACTCGACAGGATTGCCATCAGGGCTAGTGGCCGGTAACGGTTCTGCCAAATCCAGCAGGGAGAATTCCCCGGAAGCGACCTTGATGATGGCCGCTTCGTTTGCGGCGTTCAGGCCGGGAATCACGTACGTATAATCGGCAATCTGCAGATTTTCGGGGAAATAGAAATAGTTTGCCGACACCTTCCATTCCTCCAACAGCGGGACGTTTTCGGTGCCTCCGCCGATGTGCGTTACAACGCCGAGAATGTCTTGGTCCTGAGTGTCCCAACGGCCGAATACGAGGATATCGTCTTTCGCAGCAGGAAGGATGTAGGGGGTGGACCAGCCTGGCGTGAGCGGGCCGCCCTTCACGAAGCCGCCGTCGGGCGTCCAGGTCTCCCAGCTATCGTCGGTCTGCCAGTTGCCTGCAATCAGAACGCTTCCGTCGGGCATAGTGAGTGCCGAAGAGAGAGTGCGCCGCACAGACATTATGCCCACGGAAGTGAAGTTGTGCGCCGCAGGGTCGTAAATCTCCGCCCCGAAACTGCGGCCTATGCCGAAGGCTTCTGCGCTGCCGCCTCCCATCAGGATGCGCCCGTCCGGCAGCTTCGCCGCAAAGCCGTTGGGGTGCGGATAGACCATGGGCAGCGTGTGCCAGGTGCCACCCGCGTAGTATTCCGCCGTTTCGAGGGGCTTGAAGCCGTCCGTATGCCCGCCGAGAACGAGGATTTCCTCACCATAGACCACCGTCCGGTGATTCGCCCGCGGCACGTTCAGGTCCGGCAGCCGCTCCACGCTCATCTGCTGCCACTGCGTCCCATCCGGCGCCGTAACTGTGCGCCCGCCTGTCCCTGCCGAAGAGCAGGAGGCCAGGAGGATGGTCGCGAGAATAAGGATTGGGCGGTTCACTTTGTAAAGATAGTGATTTTAATAATGGGAATCCTAATCTGAAACGGGGCGGATCGACATCCCGAGGCGGCGGTTGCCTGCATAATAAGTCAGGTTGTCCTTCCCCAAATACATACTGAAATACTGCGCGTTTTCCCAGGACCATGCCTCATAAATGGTAGAAGACCAATAACAGCCGATGCGTCCCTGGTAATTACTCAGTACGAGACTGGCATTATCCCTGTTTCCTGCTGCCGGGATAAAAATCGTAGGGTCTGTCCAGACCGTGCCACTCTTGACAGTGACCGCTCGGCCCAGATTTGTACCGTCACGAGGGCCCCATGTGAAGTTGGTAGTATTCGCAATCGCGCTCCACTCTTCTACCGTGGGAATACGCCAGTTTCCGCCCAAGGTTTGCGCCGCGACATCATCTTCACTTTTAAGAACAGTATATGAATCAACACTGGGACTATACTTGGTGAAGGTAGTTCCGTTTCCGCTGGGATTATACTTATATGAGGCCCAGTTATATCCTGTCTTTCCGTTAGCGGTATCCCAGGTTGCGTCGCCATAAGCGCCAGCGGTATAGTACGTTACAATATCGCCCCAGGCGTAGTAATCACCCCATGTTGCATATCGGGCTTCGTCCGTGTTCGCCGCAGGTAAGCCACTTCGAGTGGCACCCAGGTTTCGGCTGCTCCAGTAGATACGCTTACCCCCTACGTCGCAGCCAAGGTCAATTGGTTTGTAGTCGGTGATAGGTGTCCATTCGCCAAGTGCAGGCATTTTCAAGGCGCGGCCTTCAGTTGCACCGCGATACCATGTCTTGTCGGCAAACGTCTTTGAGTAGTAGGAACCCTCCCAACCACCGCTTACCAGCGTGAAATAATAAGTGGTCTCAGTGTTACGCGCTCCGGCGGCCAGAATGCCGCTGAACAGATATCCTTTCGTCTCGCCTTCCTTATCATAGACATACCCTTTAAGCGGAGCCCCGCTGGCTATGCCGGTATGAATGATGGTGCCGTCGGCAGCAATGGAGGCAATGCCCTGAGGCGTGAGATGAGGCTCGCGTATTTCTATTTCCGTCGAAGAGGAAGCCCCGGCATCTTCCAGGAAGAACTGCACATAGCCCGCAGGAATCTGCATGTTGAAAGCTCCGGATACTTTACCTCCGGTGACGGTATAGGCCAGTGTCGCTGTAAGGTAATAGGAACAGGTTGTCTCGCTGAAGTTAAAGGCGGTTCCATCGGCTGAGACGGTGAGCGTATTGCCAAAAGGCAGATAGACGGCCCTCATCGTGCCTGTGGCGTCTTCCACCAATCCGAGGGATTCTTCAGATGCACCGTTCATCTGGGTAGTAGTCCATGCGGATCCGTCATAACTCATTTTCAAATACTTGGGAGCCGCTATATTGTCGAAGAAGACGTAGATGACATCCCCACTCTCCCAACCGGTTTTCACTGCCTTTGTAGCAGTTCCGTCTGGATGATTAGCCGTGAGTTCGAAAACAACATCAATCGAGTGCTTTTCGTTTAACGGTTGTGTGTTATCAACAATCTCTTTGTTGCAAGCAACAAGCGAAATGGCGGCAGAGGCCAGAACTATCAATGTCTTTTTCATTTTTCAAACCTCCTTACATTTCTTCTTCGTTACCAAATCCATTGTACTCCGGGCTAGCGCACACTACGCCCTCTTGCGCCACCTCGACAACTGCAGCAGATGGCGCTTCATAATGTTGTTTTTGAACAGCTTCCATTGATTTCGTCGCTATTATACATTTGCGACAAAAATAAACCCTCGCGTGCGTTGCGGGGGTTTCATATCAAATAAAGGGAGTGCCAAAAAAGAAAAAGATTTGACACGGAGTTATCAGGTGTCTCGGCGAATAGATTGACGGGCGAAACAATCTAGATATCGGTTATATGCGGCCAATTCCGCGAGATTCCTATCCAGGTATGCCTTGCAGTATAGTTCCCGGAAACGGCAAATCTCCTTTAATAACGAAGAACGAAGCATTGGAGAATCAGAAACACGACCATACTTGATTGTAAGGTCTACAAGTTCTTGAAAGCGTGCGAAGGCGCCCTCC
>JAFZLQ010000020.1 GCA_017551425.1 Bacteroidales bacterium
GACCAAATATTGAAATAGGAAATCCTACTTACCATACTTTGACTATTAGACCAAATGGTGGTGAGTTTGCTGGAAGAAGATCAATTACTCGTTATAGTATTGAAGAAGAACATGCACAAGATTTAATTAATCCAAGAAGAACATTATATGAATTTGATGGATGGGAAGTATTAATCCCACAAAATGAAGAAGATAGAACATTTACTTTAGAACAAGATTTAAATGATTTATCAAAATATGTATTTACAATGGGATATGAAGATGTAACTATTCAAGCTAAATGGAGAGATGGAGATTTCGTAGCAAGAATAGAAGATCATTATTTCACAACTATTCAAGAAGCATTTGATGAAGTCAAAAATAATGGTCAAGCTTATCAAGATAATACAGTTCATTTGTTAAGAGATACAACTGAAGAAGCAACTAATACAGGAAGTCGTAGTTTTACATTTGATTTAGAAGGATTTACTGTATCAGGAAGAATTGTAAATGAACCAGTTGGTAAATTAACTTTAGTAAATGGTACTATTTTAAGTGGTTTAGGTCATGATGAAGCTGTACACCCAGGAAGTCCAGTTCGATTCCGCCGCCATGCAGCTTACGGCAAACGGATCCTGCACGTAAGGGATGATAATCTCCTTGAGGCTGTCGAACTGCGCCAGCCCCGCCAGCAGAAAGCCATATGCGGACGCAATGACTATCAGCAAGATACGCTGATAGCGCCTGAATTTCAGACGGCCTTCCATCATCCTCTCCGCAGCCCATGCCGCCATGAACGAAATCGGAAAAAAGCAGAACGACGAATAATGGACGATCTTGGTCTTGACTATCGTAAAGAGAATCAGCACCACCCAGAAACTTACAATCATCCAGGATTTTAAGTTGGCCCCGTTTACTGCCGGAAGAGTGCCTTCGGACGACAGTGACATGGGGCTAATGCCGTCCGAAGCCACTCTTCCTCCGCTGGGGCCAACGGGCTCTTTGCGGCCGCTTGCCAGGTTGGACCCGTCGGAGGGAGACTGCGTCCAGACGTCATTAACCCAATTCTTCTGACGGCTGGGCGCAGTCTCCCGGAGCAAAGGTCCAACCGTGTTGGAATTACGTTCGAAGCAGGACAATGCGAAGATGGACGCCGGGACTACGCCGAGCAGAAGGATGACGAAGTGGTACAGGAAGAACCCTCCGTGCCCTGCATCCTTGGTCTGGAAAAGCCTGATCTGGTATTGGATGAAATCCCGGATGACGTCGGAATGGCCGGAAAGTGCGAGCACGAGGAACCAGGATCCGCCGACCAGAGCGAGCACGGCGAAGAACACCCCCACATCCTTCCATCGGAACGAAAACCGGAACCTGCGGACAATCAGCCAGACTCCCGCGGTGAGGCAGAAAATGAGGAACCCCACCGGCCCCTTCGTCATGGTGGCAAGTCCCAGAAACAGGGCGCTGAGCGCGGCAAGACGCATCCTGCGGGCCTCTTCGGCCGAATACCGGGCGAAGTAATAAATCCCCAGGAAGATGAAGACGTTGAACCAGGGATCTATGATTCCCGACTTGAAATAGAGGAAGGGCAGGAAGGAGATTCCGTACATCATCGCCCAGAGCAGCCCGAAGCGCTCTCCCTCCGTCCTGCGGCCGATGTTGAACAGCAGCAGGAGGGTGACGATGCCCATTACCGCATTGGGGAAGCGGGCCGCGAACTCGTTCACGCCGAAGACCTTCATGCTGAGGGCCTGCATCCAGATGAACAGCGGCGGCTTCTCCCAGAACGGCTGGAAGTTGATCTGCACGTCGAGCCAGTTGCCTGTGAGGAGCATCTCTCGGGCCGATTCGGCAAAGTTTATCTCGTCCCAGTCGAACAGCCGTACGCATCCCAGCCCGGGGATGAATATCAGCGCGCCCAGCAACGCAATGATGATGTTGAGCAGCAGGGTGCGTTTCATCTGCGGAAGAGGATGAGTTTCTTGGCAGTGAAGTTCCAGATGAATACCGTGGTGCCGGCAATAATCTTGGAGATGAGGTAGTGAAGATCGACTTTTGTGGCGAAGAACCACATCAGCAGTTCGGTGAGTCCCAATCCTACCGCACCTATCAAAACGAATATGGAAATCTCGGCGGCCCTGTTCTTGAAGCGGCGGGCGTTGAAGACCCAGTTGGTGCTGAGAAGATAGGTGACCGCAAGCCCCGAGATGAAGGCTATGGCCGTCCATACCAGCAGATACTTCTCCCCGAGGCATTCCGTGAGGACCGTGAGGACGGTAAAGTCCACCAGAGTGGCGCCGAGCCCCGTTATGCCGTAGCGCATAAGCTGGACCCAGATACTCCCGGTATTCTCTCTGAATAGCTTCCTTATCATCTTGCCGGGAACAGTTTGGATTTACACAGATGCCATTTGCACAGGCGGTAAACGATGCTGACGCGCAGTACCCCGAGGCCGTACACGGTGCTTCTTGCCAGGTTGATGGAGGACGCCTCCGGGAAATACCTGGTGGGGCAGGTGACCTCGCCGATTTCGTATCCGGCCCAGAACACCTGGGCGGCCATTTCGTTGTCGAAGATGAAGTCGTCGGAGCATCTGTCAAAATCAACCGTACGCAGCACGTCCGCGCTGAAGGCACGGTATCCGGTATGGTATTCAGACAGCTTTTCCCCTATTACGAGGTTTTGGAAGAAGGTCAGGAAACGGTTGGATACGTATTTTATAAGTGGCATGCCGCCCTTGCGTGCGCCGCGGCCCAGGATGCGGGACGCGAACACAACAGGGTACACTCCGTTGGCGATTATGTATGCCATGGACTCGATGAGCCTGGGGGTGTACTGGTAGTCCGGGTGAAGCATGATGACTATGTCGGCCCCGAGCTCCAGCGCGCGGTGGTAGCAGGTCTTCTGGTTGCCGCCGTAGCCCCGGTTCTTCGGATGCACGAGAATCTCTTTTATGCCCAGTTCGCGCGCCTTTTCCACGGTGCCGTCGCGGCTGCAGTCGTCGGTGAGGATAACCTCGTCCACCACGTCGCGGGGAATCTCGGCCCAGGTCTGCTCCAGGGTCTTCTCGGCGTTGTAGGCCGGCATGACTACTATTACCTTCTTGCCGCGTATCATGTCAATTGTCCCAGTAGCTGCTGCTCTTCTTGATCTGCAGGATGTCTGCAAGGGCGGAGGCGTTGGCCGCGATGCGGAACTGATACGACGCCCATGTGCCCGTAGGCACCCACGAAACCGATATGTTGAAGCAGTGCAGGTCGTAGGTGAAGCTGAACTGCGTGGTTGTTATCTGCATGGCCTGAAGGTCGAAGCCTGAGCTTGCGTTGATGCTCAGGCGCGGCGTGAGCTTCACGTTGCCGCTGGCCTGCAGCGTCTGGGTTATCCTGTTGGTTTTGACCAGCTCCCCGTCTTCCATCTTGTACTGGAAGCCGCAGCTGAACGAATAGCTCAGGTTGAGCGACCAGGGAACGTCGGGATTGGTATAGTAAAGCCAGCCTCCGGGGATGTATTCTCCGGTGACGGGATGGGTGAAATAGCGCTGGTAGTAACTCGCGGCGCCGTTTATGACCGAGCCCTGGCCGCGTCCGCTGGGGTCTTTGGCGCCGTCGTTGCCCTTGCCCTTGCCGTCTCCGGAAATGGAGTAGGAGGCCGATGCCGACAGGTTGTTGACGCGCAGGAGGCCCTGGCCCTGGGTGATGGCGAACTTGGAGATCTTGCGGCCGCTGCTGCCGATGGCGTACGGGTCGAATCCGGCGTTGGCGCTTATGGAGACCTTGTTGAACAGCGAGGTTGACATGGACACGTTGATGTTGTTCATGTTGAGGGAGTCCGCAAGGAAGTTGTATCCGGTGGATATGTTCAGCTGGTCTATGAGCTTGATTTTCTTGGTGCCGTTGGCAGTGGTGTCGGCGAAGTCGCGCACCTTTGCCTCCAGGTTGTTGCCTATGGAGATGTTGGCGGTGGCGGAACGGCCCTTGCCGGGAGGGGCGTTGAGGCTGCCCTGGTAGATGTTGTAGTCGTAGGTCTTCTGCTCGCCGTGGATATCGGTGTACTCGAGCGTACGGTAGCCGTTGGCGTAGGTGCCGAGCTCAGGCGAGAAACTCATCGACACGGAAGGGGAGATGACGTGCCTGAGGGCCTGCAGCTTGCTGAACTGCCCGAACTGGAACATTCCGTAGATGCGGGTGCTCATGGCTACCGATCCGGAATAACGCTGCGTTATGCCGAAGGTGTTGAACTGCGTGCCCTCCTGGAGCTCCACCTTGTCCGTCTCGGGGTTGTAGATGTATTCCTTCTTGCGGAACTGCCAGTTCTGGGCGTAACTCACGGACGGGTTGACGTTGAGGTACTTGAACAGCTGGAAGTTGGGCAGGCCTATGCTGAAGTTGTGGCTCATGCCGTTCTGGAACTTGTCCAGGAAGCCTTCCTGCCCGAACTCGCTGGCCTTGAAGTTTATCTTGTTCTGGAAGCTGGTGTTGTAGCCTATGGATATCTTCTCGTAGAAGCGTTCCTTGCCCACGCGCACCTTGCGCTTGAAGGGATAGAAGGTGCTGACGGACAGGGTTATGTTAGGCAGGGTGAAGGAGTACGACGAGTCCCTGGAGCTCTGCGAATGGAGGGCGTTGAGGCTGAGGTTGACCTTTCCGTTCCAGTTCCTCGAGTAGGAGATGGACGACGATATCTGGTTCTGCAGGGCTTCGCTTATGGATCGGGAGTTGTACTTGTTGTTGCCCGGTGACGAGAAGTTCACGGATGCGCTGAAGGAGGTTCCGGGATGCGCCTTGGAGTCCTGCGAATGGGACCATTTGACGGAGAAGTTCTCGTAGGAATTGAAGTCCGGGGTCTCCGGCTCGCCGGTCTGGTCGTGGGAATAGGTGAAGCCGAAGTTGCCGGTGAACTTGTACTTGACCATGTACCGTGAGTTGACGTTCACCGCCCAGGATCCGAGGGTATAATAGTCTCCGGTAAGCGACAGGTCGAGATAGTCGCCGAAGACGAAGTACATGCCGGCGTCGCGCATGTAGAAGCCTCGGGCGTTCTCTTCGCCGAAGTTGGGCATGAGCAGGCCCGTGGCCCTCTCCGGGCGCTTTGGAATGAAGCCGAAAGGCAGGCCCACGAAGGGGAGCTTGACGTCTTCGACCACCAGGTACGCCGGGCCGAAAACGGTCTTCTGGGTGGGCTTGGTCATGACCTTGGCGGCTGTGAGCGACAGGTAGTAGTGCGGGTTCTCCATGTCGCAGACGGTGTATTTGCCCTCCGTCATGTTGATGCTCTCGTCCGGCATCATCTTGACCTTGCCGCCGTGCAGTATGGCGTTGTCTTCGGTGGTGATAATGTTCTTGATGGACGACTTCTTGGTGTTGAAGTTGTACTTCACCTCGTCCATGTTGTATGTCTTGCCCTTCTGCGTCATGACGGGGCGCCCGTTCCATTCCCCCGTGAGCGTGTCGTACACGCCCTTGGCGAAGACGGTGCCGGTGTTCATGTCGTACTGCATGTAGGCGGCGGTAAGCTTGATGTCCTGGTATTCCACGGTAACGTCCCCGTAGTAGTATATCATACGGTGGCCGTCGGTGAAGATCTCGACTATGGAGTCCTTGGCCTGGGAGAATGCAGGGACCTCGAGTGAGCTCTTGGAACGGAGCTCCGCGGAATCTATGCGGTGAAGCGAATCGGCACGATGAACCGAATCCCTGCGGGCCAGGGCGGCGGAGTCGAGGACGACATGCCTCTCGGTCTTGGGGACGGCGTTGCTGAACACCTGCCTGGGCCCCCTGCGGCCCACGGTCTGGGCGTCAAGGGAGGCTGCGGAGAGCGTCAGGAGCAGTCCGATTAAAACCAATCGCCTGATACAGTTCAAAATACCAAAAAATTACTTATTTTTGCAATCTACAAAAATAGCACATTTTTTTTGAAACGCGCAATTTACTTTATCCTCGCAACACTCCTGGCTGCAGTTCCCGCCGGTGCCCAGAACTTCAAGCTGTCCACCGTGGTAATCGATCCCGGTCACGGAGGAACCGATCCCGGCGCCGTCAGCCGTGACGGCAAGCACTACGAAAAGACATTCACCCTGGACATTTCCAAGAAGCTTGCAGCCAAGATCAAGGAAGGATGCCCCGGGGTCAAGGTCGTGCTTACCCGCGACAAGGACAAGACAGTTGCCCTCAATGACCGTGCCGCAATCGCAAACAAGGCGAATGCAGACCTGTTCATTTCCGTACATATCAATTCCGCAGCCTCGGCCACGCCCAGCGGCTATTCCGTACACGTGCTCGGCAAGTCCTCCAACAAGAACAGGGACCTCTTCGCATACAACATGGACGTGTGCAAGAGGGAGAACTCCGTAATCCTCCTGGAAGACGACTATACCACCACATACCAGGGTTTCGACCCTTCAGACCCGGAATCCTTCATCTTCCTGCAGCTGATGCAGAATTCCAACCTTGAGCAGAGCCTGTCCTTCGCCGACCTGGTGGCCACCAGTCTCAAGGGCGGTCCCATCACCCACGGCCGCGGAATCTGGCAGGATCCCTTCCTCGTGCTCTGGCGCACCGCGATGCCCGCAGTGCTCGTGGAGCTGGGCTTCATATCCAACGCCACAGACCTTGAGGTCCTCAAGGACGACGCCAACCGCGACAAGATTGCCGAACGCCTCTTCCAGGCCTTCAAGAAATACAAGTCCGGCTATGACGGCACCATGGTGCTCGACGCCGAGCCCGCCGCACCGGCCAAACAGCCTGCAAAGCAGCCCGCCAAGCAGGAGGTCAAGAAGGATGTCAAGCCTGCCGCGCAGACTGAAGTGAAGAAGGAAGAAAAACAGGCGGTAACGCAGGGTGTCCGTTACGGAATCCAGATCTTCGCCGGCAGCAACCGGGTCGATTCCAGGAGCAAGGCCTTCATGGGGTACGAGCCGTTCATCTTCGACACCGGCTCCGTGTTCAAATACATCATCGGAGTGGAGAACACCCTCGAGGCTGCAAAGGCCCATCTGCCGGAAATAAAGGAAAAATATCCGGACGCTTTTTTGGTCAAAATCGAGCCCGATAAAGTTTCCATTACAAAATAATCAACAGGCCATTTGCGGTTTTTTTCCTTTAGGGGAATAGTGTGCGCCTTATTTTTCGCAAATGGCCTAAAATGGACTCTGTCTATTTTATAAAGATACTGAAATAGGCACATTTACGAAAAATACGTTTTTGTAACACATTGGTAGCTAGTGTGTTATAAATTATGCGTTTCCAATTCCTTTAGTCTTTATATAAGCCATAAAAAGTTAAAAAACAATAGCAGAAAAGATTTTTTTTCACTTTTTTTTCAACCATTTTTGCAGTCGATTCTCACCACATGAACGAAAGCGAAAGACATATCAGCGTCTGGAATCACTTCCTCAAAATGGTAGCCGATATCGTGGAACCCCAAAAGTTCCAGAATTGGTTTACCAAAGTGCGTCCCGTGTCGCTCGTGGATTCCACCCTCACGGTGGAGGTGCCTTCCGATTTCGTCCGTGAGTATCTGGAGACTTTCTATCTGGACGTTATCAAGAAAACCCTCAAGCGCGTAATAGGCGCAGACGCCAAACTTATTTATAACGTACGCGCGGTAAACAGCCAGCCTGTCATCAAGCTGCCCGCCACCCCCGGGGAGACTCCCGTCAACCGCGAGGTGAGCATTCCCGCCCAGCCGGTGGGCTCTCCCAGCCCTTTTGTCTATACCGGTCTCCAGAAGGTCAGGATCAACCCCAACCTCAATCCTGTCTATTGCTTCTCCAACTTCATCGTGGGCGAATGCAACAAGATGGGCTACACTGCAGGCACCGCCATCGCCGGAACCCCCGGCAAGACCTTCAACCCGCTGTTCATCTTCGGCGGCCCCGGTCTGGGCAAGACCCACCTGGCGCAGGCCATAGGCATCGCCGTACACGAGAAGTATCCCGAGCTCGTCGTCCGCTATCTCAACGGCCATGAGTTCAAGATGCAGTACGTCGACGCCGTGACGGTACGCAACAAGCTCAATGATTTCCTCGCCCTCTACAAGAAGATAGACGTGCTCATCGTAGATGACATACAGGATCTCCAGAGCCCCGGCGCCCAGGGTGCGTTCTTCAGCATCTTCAACTATCTGCACCAGAGCGGCAAGCAGCTGATATTCACGTCGGACCGTCCTCCCGTGGAGCTGCAGAACTTCGAGGAGCGCCTGCTGTCCCGCTTCAAATGGGGGCTTTCCGTGGAGCTGCTTCATCCGGATTACAACACCCGCCTGCAGATGCTCCAGGCGCTTTGCCGCCGCGAGGGCGTCACCATGGGCCAGGAGGTCCTCGAGTACCTCGCCTCCCGTATCAAGACGAATTTCCGCGAGCTCGAGGGAGCGTTCCTGTCGGTAATGGCATACGCCACCGCAAACCATGCGGAGAATTCCGTAGAGCTGGCCGCCAGGGTCACGGAGAAGATCGTCAGCTCCAAGGTCAGCGAGCTCAGCATCAGCCGCGTGCAGTCTTCGGTATGCGAATACTTCGGCATTTCCCCTGAGGAACTGGTCTCCAAGTCGCGCAAGCGCCAGATTGTCCAGGCCCGCCAGATCGCCATGTACCTGTGCCGCACCCTACTTCCCAACTGCTCCCTCTCCACCATCGGGGCGGAGACAGGCGGCAAGGACCACGCAACCGTGCTGCACTCCTGCAACATAGTCAGCGACATGATGGCCACAGACCGTACCTTCAGGAAGTACGTTTCGGACCTGTCGTCCCAGCTCGCTCCGGCAGAATAACCACTAAACCCTATATTATGAATTCCGAACGCGTTCTTGATATCTTCAAGGAGATTACAACCATCCCCAGGGAGTCCGGGCACGAGGGCCCCATGACAGACTGGCTGTGCAACTGGGCTGCGGCTCACGGGCTCGCATGCAAGAGGGACGCCACCGGCAACGTTCTCATCACCAGGGAGGCCGCTCCCGGCAAGGAGAGGGTGCCCGCCGTGGTGCTCCAGGCCCATCAGGACATGGTCTGCGAGAAGAACGCCGACTTCAAGCACAACTTCCGCAAGGATCCCATCCCTTACGTGATTGAAGACGGCTGGATGATAGCAAAGAACACTACCCTGGGAGCTGACGACGGCATAGGCATAGCCGCATGCCTCGCCCTGCTGGAAGACAGCGCCCCCACCGGCAAGGTGGAGTGCCTTTTCACCATCTCCGAAGAAACCGGCATGGACGGCGCAGAGGCCCTCGAACCGGGCTTCTTCGAGGGCAAGACCCTCATCAACCTCGACTCCGAGGACGAGGGACAGCTGTTCATAGGATGCGCCGGCGGCCTCAACACCAACGTGCGCTTCACCGTACGCCGCGAGCCCTCCATCCGCGGCACCAAGTACGTGCTGCTGAACATCAGCGGCGGCCTGGGCGGTCACAGCGGGGACGACATCAACAAAGGCAGGGCCAACACCGTCCAGCTGATGGCCAGGTTCCTGCACACCCGCCTGGATCCCATGTTCCGCCTCGTGAGCATCAACGGCGGAGGCAAGCCCAACGCCATCGCCAGGGAGTGCAGCGCCCTCGTTTCCGTACTGGACGCAGACGCCCTCATGGACGCTTTCGCTTCTTTCGCATCGGACGTCAAGGAGGAGTTCCATGTGACCGATCCCGGCCTGGTATTCACCAGCGGAGCCGTCACCAAGGCAGGCAGGCTGCCCATGTCCCTTCCCGCAACCAACAGGATAGTCAATTCGCTCTTCGCGGCTCCCCACGGGGTGCATGCCATGAGCCAGGACATCCCCGGCCTTGTCCAGACTTCCACCAACCTGGCCAGCGTGCGTACGCACGAGGATTCCGGCGTGGTGGAGATAGTCACCAGCCAGCGCAGCTCGGCCACATCGGAGAGGCGGGCGATGGCCGCCAAGGTACGCGCCTGCTTCGAGGGCTTCGGCGCCAGGGTCCGTCACATGTACGAGTATCCCGGCTGGAATCCCGACGTCAACTCCCACATCCTTGCCCGTACGGTTGAGTCTTACCGCAGGCTGTTCTCGCAGGAACCTGAGGTCAAGGCCATACACGCCGGCCTGGAGTGCGGTCTCTTCCTGCAGAAGTTCCCGGGGCTGGACATGATTTCCTTCGGCCCCACCCTCAGGGGAGTGCATGCCCCCGGAGAGAAGCTGGAACTTGCCTCCATGGACAAATTCGTTGCCCTGCTGGACGACGTGGTCTGCAATTTCGAATAAACCATGCTCATTGCCCCGTCCCTTCTTGCCGCTGACTTCCTGCACCTCGATTCCGAGATGCAGATGCTCAACGCTTCCGCCGACTGGATCCATCTGGACGTCATGGATGGCACCTTCGTGCCCAACATCTCATTCGGATTTAGCGTTATAGACGCTCTGGCCCCTATCGCCGGCATCCCCATGGACGCACACCTCATGGTTGTCCACCCCGAGCGCTGGTTCGAGCGCCTCGCCGCCAATGGCGTGGCGTACACCAGCTTCCATCTCGAGGCTGCCGGGCGCAGCACAGGCCGATGCCTTCAGTCCATAAAGGACCTGGGCATGAAAGCCGGCCTGGCAATCAACCCGGACGTCCCGGTGGAAAAACTGTTCCCGTACATAGGGAAGGCGGATTTCTTCTTGATTATGAGCGTGTTCGCCGGTTTCGGCGGGCAGAAGTTCATATACGAGAGCCTGGACCGCATCGCAGCCCTGCGTGCAGAGCTGGAAAGGCGCGGAAGCAAGGCCTTGATAGAAGTGGACGGGGGAGTGGGCTTATCCAATGCCGCGGCCCTGCGCGAGGCAGGAGCCGATGTGCTTGTAGCAGGCAGCTCGGTGTTCAGGTCCGATAATCCTCCGGCAACTGTCAGCGCCCTTCGGGGAGCCTGAAAACATACTTTCCAAATTCTTCTTGCAGCTCTTTTCTGCCGCCGTCCGATCCCGCAAGGGAGAAGCGGCGGCGGATTTTTTCCACAAGTGCCTGCAATTCGCCTTTGCAGTCGTAGCTCTCGCCTGTGAGGTTGGAAAGGCTTACGGGGTTGGGCAGTACGGACGGCCAGTCGGTCTCGTTGAGGTTGAGGCCTATGCCTATGATGCTTGCGGAGATCCTTTCCCCGTCCAGTATGTTCTCTATGAGTATGCCGCAGATCTTCAGGTCTCCGACCCAGATGTCGTTCGGCCATTTGATGCGGGCCTCTATGCCGTGGCCGGCGAGGTAGTCGCGAATGCCCAGGGTAGTGGCGCAGGTGATGCAGATCATGTCCTTCACATGCAGGTCCGCAGGCTTGTAAACCATGCTGAAAGTGAGGTTCATCCCGGGGGTGGAATGCCAGGTGTGCGTGCCCTGCCCGCGGCCCGCGGTCTGCTCCACGGCAGCGATTACTGACAAATTGTCCAAGTGCGGAATCGTGTCCCTGACGGCCCTGTTGGTCGATTCCGTGCTGTCCAGCCAGATTATGTCAGCGCCCCGTTGGCTTGGATTCATTTTTGTTGTATATTTGCCATGCAAAAATAACAAGAAGATGCCTCAAAAACAAAACAATAAGAAGCGCAAGCCCAAGGTTCGCGTCATACGGATCAATTTGGGCTGGGTCTTCTACCTCGCCCTGGTACTGTTCATCGGCTGGATGCTCCTCGGCAATACCGACCCCCAGCCGGAGAAGCTCGAGTGGGCCCAGGTTGAGGAGATGATCAAGGCCGGAGACGTGAAGGAAGTAAAATACGTGCGCAACGACTGCAAGGGAAGCGTGACGGTACGCCCCGAATCGCTGCAGAAGTACCTGTCGCTGTATCCCGGCGGCAATCCTCCCAAGAGCTCGCCCCATTTCTTCTTCCTCACTTCCACCAAGTTCGACCCGGAAACCGTCTTCGCCACCCTCAATGCAGACCTTCCCGACGGCAGCCGCGCAAAGCTCGTCATAGAGAATGACGCCAAAGTCTGGACCGGCATACTCGAATGGATTTTCCCCATGCTCATCCTGATACTCTTCTGGGTGTTCATGATGCGCGGCATGTCCCGCAACATGGGAGGAGGCCCCGGCGGTGCCGGCGGCATGAATCCTTTCAACGTGGGCAAGGCGACCGGCAAGCTGGCCGACAAGAATAAGGTTAAAGTGACCTTCAAGGACGTCGCAGGCCTCTACGGCGCCAAGGAGGAGGTGATGGAGATTGTCGATTTCCTCAAGAATCCCCAGAAATACACCGCACTCGGTGGCAAGATCCCCAAGGGCGCGCTGCTGGTAGGCCCTCCCGGTACAGGCAAGACCCTGCTGGCCAAGGCCGTTGCAGGCGAGGCCAACGTGCCGTTCTTCAGCATCAGCGGTTCCGATTTCGTAGAGATGTTCGTGGGCGTGGGTGCATCCCGCGTACGCGACCTCTTCGCACAGGCAAAGGAGAAGGCCCCCTGCATAGTGTTCATCGACGAGATAGACGCCGTAGGCCGCGCCCGCGGCAAGAACGTGGGCTTCTCCAGCAACGACGAGCGTGAGAACACCCTCAACCAGCTCCTAACGGAGATGGACGGCTTCGGCACCAACAGCGGAGTCATCGTGCTCGCCGCCACCAACAGGGCCGACATCCTGGACAAGGCGCTCATGCGCGCCGGCCGCTTCGACCGCCAGATAAACGTCACCCTGCCCGACCTCAACGAGCGCAAGGAGATCTTCCAGGTGCACCTCAAGGGGCTCAAGCTTGCAGACAGCTTCGATCTGGAAGGCATAGCCAAGCATACCCCCGGTTTTTCCGGCGCCGATATCGCCAACGTCTGCAACGAGGCGGCCCTTACCGCAGCCCGCAAGGACAAGAAGATAATAGACAACCAGGACTTCATGGATGCGGTTGACCGCGTGGTAGGCGGTATCGAGCGCAAGAAGACCATAATGTCTCCCGAGGAGAAGCGCCTCACGGCTTATCATGAGGCCGGCCATGCCGTCGCGGGCTGGCTGCTTCCCGGCTGCGATCCCGTCCTCAAGGTGTCCATCATCCCCCGTGGACAGGCCCTCGGACTCACCTGGAGCCTTCCTGACGAGAAGGTGATGATGTCCAAGTCCGAC
>JAFZLQ010000021.1 GCA_017551425.1 Bacteroidales bacterium
GCTCGGCATGTTCGACGGTGACGAATTCATAGGCGAAAAGGCCATCTGCATCTGGAACAAGCTGCTGCTCATCTACACCGACGGACTCAACGAGGCCATGAACAACGAGAAGGTACAGTTCGGCAACGAACACCTGCTGGAACTCATGGCAGACACCGGTGGCCTTACCGCATGCCAGGTGGTGGAGATGATGAAAGCCGCTGTGGAGGAGCACCGCGAAGGCGCCGATCCCAACGACGACCTCACCATGCTCTGCCTGCGGCTCAAACAAGCATAAGAGTCTGATTCAAATGGAATTACAAGGCTGCACCCTGCATCACGTAGGTTACACGGTGGCCGATATCAAAGCTACGGCCGCGCAGTTCGCCCGCTTCGGTTACAAGAGCGGCGATATCCTGTTGGACGAGGCCCTGCAGGTGGAAATCTGCTACCTCACGCTTGATGGCCACGAGACAGTCGAGCTGATTCACCAGCTCAACGCCTCATCCCTTGAGGCGCAGCTGCTGAAGGATAACGGCGTCATGCCCTATCACCTCGCCTTCGTGGCCGACGACTTCGACAGGACCTGCGCCGACCTTGACGCCCTCGGCTACATCCGTCTCTTCGACCCCGTACCCGTATCGGCCCTCGGCGGCATCCGCATCATCTACTACCGCCATCCCGACCTCGGCTACCTGGAAATCCTGGAGAAATCCGAGAGCGAAAAACCTTAATGCCAAAGAGTCTTATGAATATGAGATTTCTCGCAACCCTGTCTGCCGCCCTGCTCCTGTGCTCGGTTTCCAATGCGCAGCAAGCTTCCGGCGCTGCAGGATCCTCTGCCGGCAGCGGAACAGGCCTGGCAGTGAAAATGAACGCGCTCAGCCTTCCCCTTCTCGTCCTGAATGCGGGAGTGGAAATCCAGCCGTTCAATCACTGGTCGTTAAACGTCCCCGTCTATTATTCAGGCCTGGACTGGATGTCCGAGAGCAGGAAATTCCGTATGCTGGCATTCCAGCCGGAAGTGCGCTACTGGCTCAGGGACGATTTCCGGGGCCTGTTCTTCAACGCCCACGCCAGTTTCGGGTGGTACAACGTTGCATTCGGCGGAGACTATCGCTATCAGGACCATGCCCACAAGACCCCCTCCCTGGGAGGCGGCCTGGGCGTGGGTTACAAAATGCGTTTCGGGGAATCCCGCTGGGGCCTTGAGTTCGGACTGGGCGCAGGAGTGGTCCCGCTGTATTACGATTACTACTACAACATCCCCAACGGCCGCCTGGCCGGAGAGGACAAGTTCACCTACTGGGGGCCCGACCAGGCCTTCCTGTCCCTCACCTATTCAATAGTAAAACGCACCCGCAAATGAAGCATCCTGCCCTGATAAACGTTATTTGCGCCCTGGGCTTGCTGGCCGCGGGAGGCTGTGTCCACGAGGTGCCCGAAGGGGGTGATGATTACGCGTCCGTGGCCCTCACCCTGGACCTTGAGATCGACAGGGACGTACCGGAGTTCCAGACCGTAGTTTACGAAACAAAAGCCGCCTCCGCCTCCGCCGCAAGGTATCTTCTCCGCCTGTTTCCTTATGTGGGCGACAAGCACCTCACCGCTACGCCTTTCGAGTTCAGTTTTACCGCGGAGGAACTCTCGGGACGCAGCTTCTGTGTTGATGTGCCTCCGCTGAATTACCATGCGGAAGTGTGGGCCGACCAGCTGACGGACGGCAATCCATATTACAATGCCGATGACTTCGGTGCAATAAGCGTGGGCCTGGAACCCTATGCCGGCGGTTCGGAACTGCGCGACGCCTTCTGCGGCGAAGCCGACATCGACCTGAGCGTCTATAAGGCAAACCAGAGCGCGCACAGCGCAAGCATCGCCCTGCGGCGGCCGAATGCCCGCTTCACCTTCGTGGCGACCGACAAAGACCGCTTCTTCAAGCGCGTGGCGGAAATGAGGGCCGCGAAGAGCGGTGAGGGCGAAAGCGGAAACATCCTTGCAGACGATTTCCGCATCCGTATCATCTATCCCCAGTTCATGCCCTCCGTGTTCAACCTTCACAATGGATACAACATAGACTCGGCCACAGGCGTTTCCTTCTGGACAACCATGACAGAGCTTCCGGACGGCAATGTTAACATCGGCTGGGACTGGGTGTTCGCCGGCGACGACAAAGCTTCGGTGGTGGTGTCGCTTGCACTGTACGACAAAGACGAAAGCTTCATCAGCCGGATAGACGAGATCCTGATCCCCCTTTCGCCGGGCAAGAATACCACCGTGACGGGCAAACTGCTTTCCAGCGGCATGGGAAGCGGCATTTCCATCGACCCGTCCTTCGACGGAGAATTCACTGTCGTTATCAATTAGAACTTCCGGAACATGAATACAGTCAAGCAATTACTCATTCTCGGCGCTCTGGCCATCATGGCCGCCGCCTGCCAGCGGGAGCCGGTGCCGCCACAGGAGGCCACCGTCACTTTCCGGGTGGCGCTTCCGGAAGTAACCAGGGCGGCCGGAGACGGCAGCCGCGCAACTGCTCTTACCCTGCGCATTTACGATGCCGACGGCCAGTTCCTGCAGGAGCTCACCCCAGATAGCTTTACACCCAGCGTCAGCGTTCTGCCGGGGACCTATTCATTCTGCTTCTGGGCCACATCGCCTGACGCAGACGCCTACAGCTTCGACGGCCAGGTGCTTACGGTGGATTATACCAGGATGACCATGAATTCAGACGCGGAAGATGCGTTCTGGGCATGCGTACCCAACCTCACCGTGTCTCCGGGCTTCACCCAGGACGTCACGCTCAGCCGTCCCCTCGGGCAGGTGAGCCTGTATTCCAAAGGCAGTGACACGGTCCTTACGGCCTCAGACCTGGGCGATGCAGACAAGTATGTCTCTTCCTTAACCCTCCAGGGACCCGGCGGCAGCGGCATCCCTACCGAGATGAATCTCCTCACCGGCGCCACCGCCGCTCCGGTGGCCCAGGTGGCATTCCCGGATTCTCCGCTGCAGCTGCAGACGATGGAGTCTTCCGCCACGGACGGCACCCTGCTGGCCTATGCCTATGTGCTGGCAGAGGGTGAGATTACGCTGCCACAGGTGGCTTTCTCGGCAACGCTCAAGCGCACCCAGACTACCATCACCGCCGGTTCTGTTTCCAACGTTCCGCTCCAGCGCAACCGCCGCACCAGGCTGCTCTCCCAGCAGCTTGCGCCCCCCACCATCAGCTTTAAGGACGGACAAGGGAGCCCGCAGGACGATCTGGACGACGCCCATCCCGAAATCATAGTGCACCTCACAGCCGAAAGCGGTACAACCATCTATTACACCACGGACGGCACCACGCCCACAGAGAACTCCTACAAATACGGGGACCCGTTCCCGGTATCGTCGGTCTGCACCATCAATGCCGTCGCCATGAAGGCCGGCTGCACCACCAGTGAAACCGCCACCGCGTATGTCCAGAAACATCTCGTCATTGACATGAACGAGCTTTATATGTGCATTCAGGCAGGATTAACATATTGCATTGACTCATACACGATCTTGTTGGATTACGGCGAAAATACAGACATTATTCATAAAGGTGAGTGGAATATTCATCGGGATAAACCTTTCTCCGTGTCGGTGGAGTCAACGCTTTTGAATCCTTATACAAAGATTACAAAGATTGTCCTGTACGCCGTCAATCCCGCGGCGGGGACACATTTCTATACCATTTGCGACGACAGCGATTATCAGGATTATGATGAAATGCAGGTAGTGTCCAACCAAGTCATCTGGACGGGCCGGGCATCAAGTGTTACCATCTATCCAGATAGTGATTACAGTTGTTCCCGAATAGATATCTGGTATTCGGAAATCAAATAAAAAGGATTTCAGGAAATGATTAAGCCTCAACATACAATGAAACGTTTTCTGTTCTTTATCTCAGCCCTTGCGGCCCTGTGGTCGGCAAGCGGGTGCAGCCGGGAAGTGGCAGATACAGCCCCTGAGGGGGATTTCGTCAACGCCACCTTCAACGTATCGCTCCCCGGCGACATTGCCACCAAGGCCATCAGCGACGGCACCCTGGCCGACGAACTCAGGTTCATCGCCTTCGACGAGAACGGCCGGCAGATCAGCGGGCTGGAGCAGACCATCGATATAGTGGACCGGAAAGCCACCCTCACGGCCAAGCTCATCCGTGGCTTCCAGTACACCTTTGCCTTCTGGGCGCAGAAGAAAGGCCGGTATGCAATCAGCTACGTAGGGACGGATACTGAGCATCCCTACATAGTCATCACCACGGAGCATTTGCCCGAAATGATGAACAACGATGACTTCGATGCCTTCTACGCCAGGGTCGAACTCAAGAAAGACGCCGACTTCGAGGAAAACGTCAACCTCACGCGGCCTTTCGCCCAAATCAACCTGGCCATCGACGCAGATGACTGCAACGCCGCCATAGCCAACGGCCTGGACATCGCGACTGCCAAATCGGCATTCGCTTTCCAGGCGGGCATCAACAACCGGCTGAGGCTTGCCGACGGGGCCATAGACAAGACGCAGGACTGCACGGGAGCCCTTGCCGGCACCGCCGCCACCGTTCCCGGCGACAACATCACCATCGGCAGCGACAGTTACACCCGCATCGCCATGCTCTATGTGCTGGCTCCCGGGGACGAGCCCGCCAATCTGGACCTCACCGTTACCGTAAACGCCGTCCAGAACGGAGATATCCCCGTAGAAATCAGCAAAGAGATCAAGAACGTACCCGTCCGCAGGAACTACCGCACCAACATAGTCGGCAAACTCTTCACCATCGGCGGCACTTTCAACGTAACGGTCAGCACAGGCTTCGTCTCGCCCGACAACACGGTTGATCTCACTCCTCCGGCGGCCCCCACCGAATTTGTCGCCGAAAAAGGCCAGGATTACCTGGCAGCCAACAATGACGGCGATCTGGATGATATCATTTCATACAACAACTCTACCAGCTATAATAACGCTGTGTCAGAACTCCGCATTTACAAAACTCAGGACCTGTGCATCGAGGCCAAAGATGGCTATACCATCAAGAAGATTGAGCTTACCTGCACGGGTAGCGGCACCGCCAAATACGGCCCCGGCTGCTGGGGCACGGGCGCTCCTGATGGATATACCTACGAGTCATCCGGCAGGAACGGCACCTGGCTAGGATCTGCACAATCCGTCATGTTTACTGCTTCGGGCGACCAGGTTCGCATATCCTATATGAAAGTCACTTATATTAAAGACTAGCTGCGGATAAATAATTCAACATATCATGAAAAGATTCCTCTATTCCCTCTTAGCCCTCGCCACCATCGGTCTGGCGGCCGGCTGCCAAAGAGAAGAGGCTGCCGACCCTGCCGAAGGCATGCCGGCCTTCGTCACTTTCAACGTAGGCCTGCAGGGCCTGCAGACCAAGGCGGCCTTCAGCGACGGCACCAAGGCCAAGGACCTCACAGTCCTCGTCTATGCCAACCGCACGAACGGCCCGCTCTTCCTGGAATCCCTCTCGCAAGACCTCGCGGGCGCTTTTGCCGACGGCCTCACCACCACGGTGACCCTCAAGCTCATCCGCGGCGAGAAGTACCACATAGTCTTCTGGGCCCAGGGACCTAATGCGCCTTACACGCTGGACAAAGCCAACGGTACAATTACAGCTGCCGCCGACGGGCTGGCCAACGACGAACAGCGGGATGCCTTCTACGCCGTGTGGTCGCAGCAGATAGACCCCACCGGCAACAACAACTATTCCGTGGAACTGCGCCGCCCGCTCGCCCAGATAAACGTCCTCACGTCTGCGGAAGACATGGCTGCCCTTCAGGCCAGCCAGATCCAGTTCGCCGGATCGTCCCTGACAGTCGAAGCTCCCACCGTGCTGAACCTGGTTACCGGCGAGACAAGCGCCCCCACAGCTTACACGCTTTCCAGGAACGACATCTCGGAAGCCGTCAGCATTCCCGGCTACGACGCAGCCAATTTCAAATACGTGGGAATGAATTACGTGCTTGCCGGCGACCGCGCCACATCCAACCTCAGCTTCGGCGTGTACCGGAGCGCCACCGACATCCTCTTCGAGTATGCCGTTCCCAACGTCCCTTACCAGCGCAACTGGCGCACTGTCATCAAGGGCAGCGTATTCAGCGTTGACGGCAAGTTTGAAGTCACTATCGTCTCGGCCTTTGATGATGCCGTAGAGACCGACATGTAAAGTAAAAAAGATATGAAAATACTCCACTATACCCTCCTCATAGCCGCTGCAACGATGCTTGTGGCAGGCTGCAACAAGGAAACCGAACAGTTCGGGGCTGACGGCAATACGGTAGAGGCCCGGTTCAACCTGGGTTTCGCAGGAACTCTCACCAAGGCATTCAGCGACGGCCTCGGCGCCACCCAGCTCGTGGTTGGCGTGTATGACCGGCAGCTGGGATACCTTGACAATCTCTCCATCGCCCCCGACAACGCCGATTACAAGCAGGCCTTCGCCCAGCTCCAGACCACCTATTCCGTGCGCCTGGTCAAGGGGCACGGATACGACATCGTATTCCTGGCCCTGGCGCCCGACAACGGCGTTTATACGGTGGACCTCGCAAATAAAACCCTCACCGCCAGTACGGACGGCCCTTCCAATGTGGAAGAAAGAGACGCTTTCTACGCGCTGTGTTCAATAGACAGGGTTACGGAAGCCGTGGAACAGAATATCACGCTCAAGCGCCCTCTTGCACAGATAAACGTGATCACCAACAAAGCCGATTACGAGGTAGCGGTAACCGCCGGAGTCACCTTCGAGAAGTCGTCGCTCAAGCTTAAGGCTCCCCAGGTGCTGAACCTTATCGACGGCACGGTGGGAGACGCCGTAGATTACGACCTCTCCCCCGAAGTGATGCCCCTGCCGAATCCCGACTTTGCACCCTATGACGCCAACGGCGACTACTGGATACTCACCGACTATATCCTTGCCGGCCCCGACGGCGGAATTGCCGATGTTACATTCGGAGTGTATGCCGAAGGCGAAAACGGTGAGCTCTACAGCCACTCTGTCCCCAACGTGCCGCTGAAGAGGAACTGGCGCACTAATATCGTAGGTGACGTCCTTACCGTAAACAGCAGCTTCGTCCTCACGGTAACGCCTTCATTCGACGGAGAAGAAGATTTGTAGACAACAAAAAAAGCAGCCTGAAAAAGAGAACCGCCGGCAAATCATCGGAATTCCGATAAAGTGCTGACGGTTTTTGCCTTGTTGGTGCGCGGGATGAGACTCGAACTCACACAGGTTTTACCCCACTAGCTCCTGAAACTAGCGCGTCTACCATTTCGCCACCCGCGCTTGGATTGGACTGCAAATATACAACTTTTTTGGTAAAATACAAGCCTCAGGACTATTACAGTCTCACGGCAAGCAACTCTTGTGCGATACGGTGCAAGCCGGTCTCAATTTTCTTTGCCTGCTTGGCAGAGATATACGTACCGCCGCTTTTATAATGTCGCATCAAGCTGGGCGAAATGCCGATACTCTCGGCAAACTTGCTCGCATTCAAAAATTTAAATGCGTCAAAAAGAGCAGAAATATCGTAAATGTACTCAAATTCAGGATTGAGCAGTTCCTCAGGAACCGGTTCTCCGTAATCGGTATAAGAGTCGAGAATCTCCTTGTAAGAATTCAAAAAATCTGCCTTGACTTCCTGGACCGAGTAGCCTTCGCCTATTATGACCGCCTCTTCTGTATTTGACGAGAAAGCGCCGAAGCCGTTCCCGTCTTTCTCTATGACTACAATAATCTTACTCATTATTAATAATATACAGCAACTTTAAAAGCATTCCACACCTTACCTCTTGTGACCAATGCCTCTCAATTAGTATCTTCTTTCCTTCTTTAACGTACACATCGTGTTTTCCACCGTGCCGGAGGAATAGCCAGCCTTTCCTGACAGCCAGCCTCCTCAGTTCGTTCCACGTCATAATTCGTTTAGGCGTTACAAATATAGCACAAAAATGCGATATTAAAAAATATAGGCTATCGAGAGTTGGATGTCGTTGGGGAGAACGAAGAAGCGCTCCCCCCCGCCTACGGTGCGGCCGCAGCGGACACATTCGTAAACCGTATATTTCTCATATCCCGTCCA
>JAFZLQ010000022.1 GCA_017551425.1 Bacteroidales bacterium
ATGACAGGAAGGATCGCTCGAAATGACAGGAAGGATTGCTCGAAAGGACAGGAAGGATCGCTCGAAAGGACAGGAAAGGCGCAGCAACGACAGAAGGGGCGCTCGAAATGACAGGAAGGATTGCTCGAAAGGACAGAAGGGGCGCAGCAACGACAGACCTTCTACCTCAACAAGTCTTCCAGCATCACGGAACCGGCGGTCTTCTCGTCGCGGTACTTCACTATCACCGGACAGTAGAGCGAGACGCCGCTGCCGGCCGCAGGGCCCTTGGTGATGGGCTTGCCGCCGCTCACGACCACGGCGCCGCGGGGAACGACAATCCGTCCCTCCGGCGTACGGGGCAGGAATTCTCCGCGGGTGGCGTCGAAGAGCGGCGTGGAAGACGTTATGATCACCCCGGAAGCGATCACCGCCCCCTCCTGCACTATCGTACCTTCGTAAATGCCGCAGTTGCCGCCGATGAAGGCGCCGTCTTCTATGATGGTAGGCACGGCGCCCGCGGGCTCAAGTACGCCGCCTATCTGCGTGGACGCGGCGATGTGGATGTTCTTCCCGACCTGGGCGCAGGAGCCGATGGTCACGTGGCTGTCCACCATCGAACCGGAATCGACATACGCCCCCACGTTTATGTATGCGGGAGGCATCACGATGGCGCCGGGGGCCAGGTAGGCGCCCCTGCGAATGCTGGTGCCGCCGGGGACGATGCGAACGCCGTCCTCGGCCTTGAACTTGCGTACGGGATAGGTGTCTTTGTCGAAGAAGCTGAACTGGCCCTGGGTCATCTCCCGGATGGCGCCCAGCTTGAATCCGGCCAGGATCACCTGCTTGACTTCCTTGTTGACCTTCCACTCGCCGCCGATCTTCTCGGCTACGCGCAGGGTGCCGGCCTCGAGCGCCGACATCACCTCTTCAAAACGGGCAAGAGTTATTTCTTCCATAGCTCGTCGAGTACTTTCTGCATGAGGTCGAAGGTGGCGGGGGCGGCGTCGGAAAGCGGCAGGCGCACGGTGGCGCCGGCGAGTCCCATAATAGACAGCGCGGCCTTGGCCGGCACGGGGTTGGACTCCACGAAGCAGGCTTTGAAGAGGGGGAACAGGCGGTGGTGCAGTGTGCGCGCGGCTTCCAAACGGCCATCGAGCAGCTCGTGCGTCATGTCGGCCACCTCTTTGGGGGCGATGTTTGACGCCACTGAAATGACTCCGTGTGCACCGGTGGCCATGAAGGCGAAGGTCATGTCGTCGTCTCCGCTGAGCACCGCGAAGTCTTTGGGCGCGCGGCGGAGGATCTCGCTCACCTGGTCGTACTTGCCGGAGGCTTCTTTTATGCCGATGATGCCGGGGACCTCGTTGGCGAGGCGGATGACGGTATCCGGCAGCATGTTGGCGCCGGTGCGTCCCGGGACGTTATAAATGACTATGGGGATGTCCGTGCTCTCTGCGACGGCCTTGAAATAATCGTACTGTCCCTGCTGGGTAGGCTTGTTGTAGAAAGGCACCACAACCAGCAGCGCCTCGGGTTTGAGAGGCGCCAGAAGTTCGATGTTGACGAGCGTGGCGGGGAGGCTGTTGGAGCCGACGCCGGGCAACAGCGGCAGGCCGGGCGCATGCCGGCGTACAAGCTTGAAGATGGCGATCTTCTCTTCGTTGGACAAAGTGGGCGTTTCGCCGGTGGTGGCAAGGGGGACGAGGAAATCCACGCCGGCCGCTACCTGGCGGTCGACCAAAGCCGCATAGCCGTCGTAATCGACGGAGCCGTCGGCCAAAAACGGGGTCACCAATGCGGTGCCGCAACCTTTAAGTATCATAATATCAAGTCTTTGAATTCGTGTACTCCGGTAAGGCCCTCGGTCAGCAGGGCTGCCGCGACGGCGCCCTCCGCGAGGCCCTCGCGGCTGAACGCCTCATGCGTGAAGGTAAGCTGGTCCACCCCGGAACGGAAGGTGGCGGTATGGATGCCGGGCACTTCGCCTATGCGCTTGGAGCCGATTTCCGGCTTCTCCCCGAGGGTGGCTTCAATAATGTCGCCAAGGCTCTTGGCGGTGCCGCTGGGGGCGTCGAGCTTGTGGATATGGTGGATCTCCTCTACGGCGGGGGTGTAACCGCGCCCCTTGAGCACCTCGCATGCGCGCTGCACGGCGGCGAAGAAGGCGTTTACGCCGATGGAGAAGTTGGAAGCCCAGATCATGGGGGTGCCGGCGGCTTCGAACGCGGCAAAGACCTCGGGGGCGATGTCGTACCAGCCGGTGGTGCCCACGACCACGGCCTTGAAGTTGGCGGCCAGGGTCCTGTAGTTGGCCTTGAAGGCGTCTGGGGTGGTGAAGTCTATGCAGACGCATTCTCGGGCGAGTTCCGCCGGAACGGAGCATATGTCTTCGGAGGCCGCAACAAGTTCCAGCCCGTGGCGCTTGAGCGACTCTTCGACCATGTGGCCCATGCGGCCATATCCGCTAATTATAACTTTCATAGATATTTACGTAAATGTCGATTGCTTTGTTGAAGTCTTCCAGCAGCAGGTATTCGTCGTCACGATGGGCGACGGAGATGGAACCGGGGCCGCAGATTATCTTGTTCTTGAAGCAGCTGAGGTGAGGGGCGTCGCTGCCGAAGCTCACGGGCGCCGACGGGAATCCGGGCAGGGTGAGGTAGCGGGCGGGGGCGTCTCCTCCGCGCTCCGTAATTATCAGATTGTCAGAAGCTTGCGCGCGCATCCATTCGGTCACTGCGGCATCGCTCCCGAAGGTGGTGCGGAAGTACAGACGGCAGCTCAGCTCCGGGCTGAGGATGTTCTGCGGGTTGGGACTCTGCAACTCGCCGACGTTCCAGGTCGTGGGACCGAGAAGCGGGTCGTCCGGGAATCCGGCGGCGCCAAGCCCGTTCATGAACGTGACGAACATTTCCACCGCGCTGCGTCCGAACTGCGGGTAGCCGCTGTGGAACGGCACTCCCTTGAACGTGAGCCCGAAGGACTTGGTGCCCTTGGAGGCGGAGACCATCCTGTTGTCCGTGGGTTCGCCGACTACCAGGAGGGGGGAGATTTCTCGACTTCGCTCGAAATGACATGACGAGGGCTCGAAATGACATGAAGAGGGCTCGAAATGACAGGAAGAGGGCTCGAAATGACGGGCAAAAGCCTTCGCCCCCCAGGAACCGGTTTCCTCGCCGCTCAGGATGAGGAGGCCGAAACCGCTGCGGCCTGAGGCGGCGAGCCGCTCGCAGGCCTTGTACATGGCGTAGAACTGGCCCTTGGCGTCGCATGTGCCGCGCCCGAGAATCCTGTCCGGCAGGAATGTGGGCGGGATGTACGGCGGCACGGTATCCATGTGGGAGCAGAACACGACTCGCGGTTCGCCCCACTTGAGGAAAACGTTCAGCGTACCGTCCCCAACCTCCATCGTCTCCACCGAGGGGGCATGGAGATTGGCGGCGAGCCATTCGCCCAGGGCGCGTTCGCTGCCGCTGGTCGAATCGATTTCCAATATCTGCCGGAACGTTTCCATCTATTGCAGTATGTCCTTGATGATGCCGCTGGCGGCCAGCCGCACGCCCTCTCCTGAACCCTTGATGACTAGAGGATAGGCGTCGGCGCTGTGTATTACCGTCACATTCTCGGTGCCGTCGATCCAATAATACGGGCTCTCTATTCCCACCTCGCGCATCTCTATCACCGCCCTGTAGCCGGGCTCCTTCCGTCCCTCGCTGTCATTTCGACCGGAGCGAAGCGTAGCGGAGAAATCCTCCCTCTGCAGCGACGCCACGAACCTCCTCCTCAACCCCCTGGAATAGAGCTCCTGCTCCTGGCGGGCAAGGGTTTCTTCGTACTCCTCAAGCCTTGTGTAGAACTGCTCCAGCGAGCCCTCGAAGAACTCCTGAGGCAGCATGGGGCGGATCTCCACGTCTGCGGCCTCCAGCGGAACGCCGGCCTCCCTGGCAAGTATGAGAAGCTTGCGGAGGGCGTCGCGGCCGCCGAGGTCGGTACGGGGATCCGGCTCGGTGAGCCCCTGCTCCTGGGCACGTCGGAGGATGCTGGCGAAGCTCTCAACGCCATCGCCCTTATAGCTGGTAATCAGCATGTTGAGGGTACAGGACACGACTGCTTCGATGCCCGTGACCTCAGCTCCTCCGGAGATGGACTGGAGTATGGGGAGGGCGTTGCCGACGGTGGTGTCGTACCGGAAGAAGCAGCCGTTTTCCGCGGCGGCGGCCTTGATGGCGGCGTAGTCGGCGTACGGGATCGCCAGTGAACGGCGGTTGGAGCTGACTATGTTGATTCCGGCGTTCAGCAGCGGTACGAACTTGCGCCAGATGTCTTTGCTGTCTGTGCAGTCCACGAAGACGCTGCGGCTGCGGGCGGTTTGGAGGACGCGGTCGGCAAAGCCGTGGTCGGAACTGATTTCCACTATGTTGATACGTTTGCCGGCCACCGGGAAGCGCCCGTCCTTCTCCTTGACGATGTCCTGAAGGGCGTGCCCGACGGCGCCGGCTCCCGCCACGTACACGTCCAGCGTGCCGAGGGCGCGGGATTCGAAGAACTCACGGTGGATGGCGCCCACGCAGCTGCGGGCCACCCGGGAGCGCACCTGCACCAGGATGTTGCCGTTTTCATCGGCCACCGGCTCTTCCAGCGGCTTGATTCCGGCCTCGCGCAGGGCGGTGCCTATACGGCGGATGGCTGCGGCCTCCGGCGCTCCCTCGGTTACGAGGGCGACGGTGGTGACTCCGGGCGCGGTCTCCTGCGACGCGACCCCCTTGCAACCGGGCTCGTCCTGGGCGGAGATGACCGTGCCTGGATGCCCCGGGTCGAAGGTGTTGCGTATGCCGATGGCTATGCCGGCCTCGCGGGCGGGGGCCACGGCGGGCGCGTAAAGCACCTTGGCGCCGTAGCGGGCCATGTCGAAGGCCGCCTCGTAGCTGATTGCGGGTATGCTGCTGGCGGCTGGGACGTCCCTGGGATTTGCGGTCATGATGCCGGGAACGTCGGTCCAGATCTCGAGGTCCTGTGCGCCGAGGGCTGCGGCGTAAAGCGAGGCGCTGTAGTCCGAGCCGCCGCGCCCGAGGGTGGTGACGGCGCCGGAAGGATCCCTGGCGATGAAGCCCGGAACCACGAACACCTTTGCCATCGGACGGGCCTCCACGGCCACCCTGATGGCGGCGTAAGTGGTTTCCGTATCGGCCTCGGTGCTGCCCGGAAGGGTGCGTACGAGGTCGCGGGAGTCGAGCCAGACGGTCTTGACGCCCTCGCAGTGAAGCTTGCGGGCGAGAATCCTGGTGGACAGGATCTCCCCGTACTGCTCTATCATCTCCGGGATGCAGCGTATCTCGCTGAAGGTCTCCTTGCAATCGACCATTGCGAGCTCGCGGTCGGGGCCGGTGAACAGGCGCCGGATGATGGCCAGGTGACGCTGCAGAAGGTTGTCTATGAGATGTTCGGCGTCTTCCGCCTTGCCTATGTCGATAAGGGCGTCGGTGCATCCGCGTATGGCGGAACTCACCAGGACGACGCGGTCGCGCGAGGCGGCGTCTTCTACGATGTCCAGCACACGGGACATCGCGGTGGCGTTTTCTACCGACGAACCTCCAAACTTGAGAACTATCATAGCTAACAAATATAGGAATTTTTTTATATTTGCAGAGATGAGAATTGAGTATAACTGCGATTTGAGCGGGCGCAACACCTTCCGCATGAAAGTACGTTGCGCATGCTTTGTGGAATACGACAGCGCAGCGGAGCTGGCCGGGCTCGACTGGAGCTCGCTGCCCAAGCCATGGAAGCACATAGGAGGAGGCTCCAACCTGCTGTTTACCGGAGACTTTCCCGGCACTATCCTGCATTCCGCAATCAAATACGTGAAGTATGTCGATATGGGCCTGGACGAGGTTCCGGTAATAGCCGGCGCCGGGGTGGTTTGGGACGAGCTCGTCGCGGAACTGTGCGGCCATGGCCTCTGGGGAGCGGAAAACCTGTCGCTCATACCCGGGGAGGTTGGCGCCGCCGCAGTTCAGAACATCGGGGCTTACGGAGTGGAGTTCAAGGACATAGTGTCCGGCGTCAGCTGCTTCGACCTTCAGGAAATGAAGCCCTGCAAGTTCACAGTGGGCGAGTGCGGCTACGGTTACCGGGAATCCATGTTCAAGGAGGCTGAAGGGCGGTACGTGATAACCTCCGTGCTGCTGCGTCTGTCCCGTTCTCCCAAACCGCGGCTCGAGTACAAGGGCCTTGCCGGCATAGACGCTTCAAGCCCCGCCGCCGTGCGCGAGGGGGTGATAGGGATACGGCGCGGAAAGCTGCCGGATCCCGCCGAGCTCGGGAGCGCGGGTTCCTTCTTCAAGAATCCCGTCATAACCGCCGCCGACTTCGTGCGGGTGTGCGACGCCGCCCCCGGAGTCACCGTACCCCATTATGTGCTGGACGGCGGAATGATCAAAGTCCCCGCGGCCTGGCTCATAGACCAGTGCGGTTTCAAGGGAGAGAGGGAAGGCGGCGCCGCCGTTTACGAAAAACAGCCGCTGGTAATCGTGAACGCAAGCGGAGAGGCGTCTCCGGAAGACGTGCTCGAGCTGGAGAGACGCATAGTGGCCACGGTTCACGAGCGCTTCGGCGTTTCCCTGCACCCGGAAGTAGAACACTTATAAAACATCAATCAATATGGCTTGCTTTATCGTTCCCCTGCTCCAGGCCGTCGGCACGAGCATCTATTGCAAAACCGCCCGCAAACCCGCCACAAGCGTACTCGGGCGCAACCTTCCAGCCCTCGAGAAAATGCTCTGGGGCGGCTCTGTGATGCTTATAGTGGATCACATTATCAACGGAGAGCTCACATGGAAGTTCCCCTTCTTCACTGCCCTCGGAGTCGAGGGCGGCGGCGCCGTGATGCTGCGTGAGATCCTCACCGTGGGAGTCCCCATGTCGCTGGTGATCACCGCGGTATGGGCCATCTGGGCCGTACTGCGCGAACGCCGCACGGCCAAAGCCTGACCTTTCGCGTTCACCTCGGTCCAAAGGATGGACCGACAAACACGTTTTGGGCGTTTTTTGTTCACCTCGGTCCAGCTTTTGGACCGAGGTGAACGGTCTCTATACGGCAGACTGGATTGCGCGGGTAAGGAGCACGAAGTCCTCTACGCCCAAACGCTCGGCCCTCAGGTCCAGCATCGGCTCCACTTCCGCAAGATTGCCCTCAAGGCGCTGCGACAGCAGTGGCTTGAGCGCATTGCGCAAAGTCTTCCTTCGCTGGTTGAAAGCGGTCTTGACGACGGTCTTGAACAGCTTCTCGTCGCAACCGAGCTCCGTGCGGCCGTTGCGGGTAAGGCGTATTACGGCCGACTGCACCTTGGGCGGCGGAGCAAAGGCTCCCGGGCCGACCGTGAACAGATACTCTATATCGTACCAGGCCTGCAGCAGCACGCTCAGGATGCCGTAGGTCTTGCTTCCCGGCTTCTCCGCGATGCGCTCCGCGACCTCCTTCTGAATCATGCACACGACTTCCGGCACGCGGTCCTTGTCGTCCAGTATCTTGAAGAAAATCTGCGACGATATATTATAAGGGAAGTTGCCGATAATCCTGTACTCCCCGGCGAACACCCGGTTCATGTCCAGCCTGAGGTAATCTGCCTGAAGCAGCCGTCCCTGCATCCCCGCGAAGTGGGTCAGCAGGTAATCGACCGACTCCCCGTCCACCTCCACGGCCTTCAGGTCTATGTCTTCCCGCTGCAGCAGGTACTGCGTCAGGACGCCCATGCCCGGGCCGATTTCCAGAACAGGAGATTTCTCGTCTACGGCTTCGCCTCCGCTCGAAATGACAGAGGGGGCTCTGCCGGCATCGGCAGGAGAGAATAGCGCCGAAGGCGAGAAGTCTTGCTGCGCTTGTCCGCCCGCAGTCGGCGCCGACAACGCAGCGACAATCCGTTTCGCTATACTCTGGTCTGTCAGAAAGTGTTGACCGAGAGCTTTCTTGGCTCTTACTTCCATCTTAGATTGTTCCTGTCGTAAATCTGTATATCACTCGCGGAAACCGTAGCCGCCCGTGGCTGCGTGAACGGGAGGGGCCCACGCTTGCGTGGGAGGGATGGAGCGAAGCGGAAGTTTTCCGCGAGTGATATACAGATTTACGACTCATTATTCTATGCTATCCGAGTTTCTCTGCGAGGCGGGCGGCGAGGTCGAGGAAGGACTGGGCGTCGGGACGGGTGCCGAGGGCGACAGGTTCGCCGGCGTCTCCGCTCTCCCGTATGCTCTGCACCAGCGGGATGCGTCCGAGCAGCTCGATGCCGAGTTCCTCTGCCATGCGCGCTCCGCCGTCCCGCCCGAAGATATAATACTTCTCGTCTGGATGCTCGGCCGGAGTGAACCACGCCATGTTCTCCACCAGGCCGAATATAGGCCGGGCTATCTGCTTGTTACGGAACATGTTGGCGCCTTTCTCGACGTCGGCGAGGGCAACGTCCTGCGGCGTGGTCACCAGCACCGCACCCTCCATCGGAATATCCTGGAGAAGGCTGATGTGGATGTCTCCGGTTCCCGGGGGCATATCCACAAGGAGGAAATCCAGCGTGTCCCACTTCACCTGCAGGATCATCTGCTTGAGCGCGTTGCTCGCCATGGGGCCGCGCCAGATAAGCGCCTGGCCGCGGGAAGCGAAGTATCCTATGCTCATCCACTTCACGCCGTACTTCTCCAGCGGAAGTATGAGCTCGCGCCCGTCAACCTCCTCGGCCATGGGCGTAGCGCCCTCGGTTTTGGTCATGAGGGGTACGGAGGGGCCGTAAACGTCGGCGTCTGCAAGACCTACCTTATACCCGAGGCGTGCGAGCGCGCAGGCGAGGTTGACTGCGACGGTGGACTTGCCCACGCCGCCCTTGCCGGACGCTATGCCGACTATATGCCGCACGTTGGTCAGGGTTTCGGTGGTGAACTCCGGCGCCTTCTTCTTGGGCGCGGCCTCGTCGAGCACTACCGTTTTGACTTCCGGATCCTTCACGCCGCCGCGTATCAGGGCGGCGCGGGTGGCGCCGATCAGGTACTCGGCCAGAGGGTCGCGGCGCCTGGAGAAACCGAGCGTAACCGTCGATCCTTCAATCGAATGAATCATTCCGAGCTCTTCCAGCGTACGGTCTCCCTGTCCGGGATGGCGAACGCTGCGCAGGAGCTCAAGTATCTGCTCCCGTGTCATTCCTCTACGCAATTATCGCCCTTGCACTTACCGCAGCAGGGACGCACCAGGTTCATCTCGTCGAGCAGGTATCCGGCGCCGCCGAACTTGTCCATCATCAGGAGCACGTAGCGGATATCGACGCAGATGCACCTCTGCAGGTTGGGCTCGAACATCACGTCGCTGCTCATAGCCTCCCAGTTGCCGTCGAAGGCCAGGCCGATAAGGTTGCCGTCGGCGTCGAGCACGGGGCTGCCGGAGTTGCCGCCGGTGATGTCGAGGTTGGTGAGGAAGCAGGTGACGAGTTCGCCGTTCGCGTCGGCGTACTGGCCGTAGTCGCGGGCCTCATATATCTCCTTGAGCCTTGCGGGCACGCGGAACTCGTAGTTGTCTGGATCTTCCTTCTCCATCACGCCCTTGAGGGTGGTGTAGTGCTTGTAGTGCACGCCGTCCTTGGGGTCGTAGCCCTTGACCGTGCCGTAGGTGAAACGGCAGGTCATGTTGGCGTCGGGGTAGGAAGGCTCGCCCTTCTTCCATTCAAGAAGGCTGGCGGCGTATGCCTTGGAGGCGTCGGACAGAGCCTTGCGGGAATCCATGACGGAGCCGCGCAGGGGCATGATAGCGCCTGTGATTGCCGCGGCGAGCTTCACCGCAGGGTCTTTTTCTATTGCCTTGGCGGAAAGGGGCTTGGCGGAGAGCTTCTCGTATGAGGTGAATACGCTCTTCCTGTACAGGTCGTCAACGTACTTGCGGGTATCGACGGAGAGGAGGCTCCTGCCGCCCACCTTGACGTCTTCTCCGGGCTTGACGTTGGCCTTGTAGAAGTCGATCATCGCGACTGCGGCGTCATGATCGACTCCGGAGTTGAAGTCCTTATAGTAGTCTTTTAGGGCCGCTACGGCCTCGTCGAGCATGTCCTGGACCTTGATTTCCGGGTTGGCCTTGGCCGCATCCTTTGCGGAAGCGAGGGTCTGCTCGAGTGCGGAGGCATAGTTCAGGAGCTCTATCCTGCCGAGACTCTCGCTCAGCAGGGTGGCGCTCTTCTGGATGCCGGACGCGTTCCTGACGACGGATTCGATGTCGGCGATGGCGCTGCCCCAATCGGCCTTGCGGGCGGGATCGGCGTCAATCCATGCCTGGAGTTCCTGCTCCTTCTGCTTCTCGCGTCCGATTATGTCGAGGGCTTCGAAAGCCTCTTCCATGCCTATCCACTTCTTCCAGCCGTTGGAGGAGCCGGAATACTTGCTGGCGTACTGCAGGCCAACCTTGTCGTCGGCGCGCATGGCCTTCCAGATGACGTCCTGCCATGCCGTGCGGGCGGCGATGCGGATGTTGTTGGTCTCCAGCATGTCTTCAAGCTGGGCGGCCGTCTGGAAGCGCTGGGTGCGTCCGGGGTAGCCCATAATCATGGCGAAATCGCCCTCCTGCACGCCCTTGAGCGAGACGCCGAGGAACTGGCGGGGCACCATGGGGACGTTCTCCGGGGAGTAGTCGGCGGGCTCGTTGTCGGGGCCGGCATACACTCGGAACATGGAAAAGTCGCAGGTGTGACGGGGCCACATCCAGTTGTCGGTGTCGCCGCCGAACTTACCGGACGATGCCGGAGGGGCGCCCACGAAGCGCACGTCGCGGTATATCTTGGAGACGATGAGGTAGAATACGTTCTCGTTGTAGAAACTGGTTATCACCACCTGGCAGCCGGGATTGGCGTCCTTTGCCTCGCGGATGAGGTCTTCCCTCTTCGCTCCGCCTGCAAGGGCGTCGGTGACGTCCGTCATGCTCTGGAGGAAGCGCACGGTGAGGCCGGGAACGGGGAGCTCCTGGTCGCGTCCCATCGCCCAGTAGCCGTCTTCGAGATAGTTGTGCTCGGTGCTGGAGAGCGACTGTATGGCGCCGTAGCCGCAGTGGTGGTTGGTGACCAGCAGGCCGCTGCCGGAGATTATTTCGCCGGTGCAGCCGCCGCCGAACTGGACGACGGCGTCTTTGATGGACGAATGGTTGACGCTGTATATCTGCTCAGGGGTGAGGCGGGCGCCAAGGTTGCGCATGGCGTCGGCGTTCATCTTCTCAAGCAGAGGCAGCAGCCACATGCCTTCGTCGGCACGCAGTGCTGCGGGGGCGAGCGCGATAGCGCAGGCGATGGTCAGAAGGATACGTTTCATATTCAGAATAATGTTGGTTCGAGTTCTTTGGGGTGGAACGACTTGCGGTGCTCGGGAGTGTATCCCAGGCGCCTGATCGCGTCGATATGCTCCTTTGTGGGATAGCCGAAATTGTGCTCCCAGCCGTATCCGGGATACTTACCGGCCAGCTCCAGCATGTATGCGTCACGGGCCGTCTTGGCAAGCACCGATGCTGCGGCGATGCTGGCGTAGGTGGCGTCTCCGTGCACCACGGTGGCGTATTTGAAGCCGTCGAACGGGCGGAAGCGGTTGCCGTCGATGAGCAGGAAATCGGGCTTTACCTTCAAGGCCCTGACCGCCCTCTGCATTCCGGCGATGCTGGCCCCGAGTATGTTGAGGCGGTCTATCTCTTCCGCGCTCACGGAGACTACGGCCCAGGCCAAAGCCTCGCTTTCTATGACGGGCCTGAGCTCCTCGCGGGCGGAGGCGCTCATCTGTTTGGAATCGTTCAGGAGAGGGTGGCTGAAACCCCGGGGCAGGATTACCGCCGCGGCGAATACCGGGCCGGCGAGGGGGCCGCGACCCGCCTCATCGCATCCTGCTTCGAGGCGGCCGGGTTCCATATAGGGTTTCAGTTGCGGCTTCACGCCACAAATTTAACTATTTTTTTGAAGGGGACAGTTTCTCTATCCGGGCGGCGAGCATTTCGATGATTTTGCGGAGGTCGCGCACTTCTTCTGCAAGGTCGTCCACCTTGTCCTGGAAAGTCCGGTCGCTCAAGAAGGTCCCCTCGTCGGGGCAGATGACCTCTTCCGGGTCGATTTCCAGGACCTTCATGAACTTGATGAAGTTGGTGGTGAAAATCTTGATTTCGCCTCTTTCGAAGCGTCCGTAAGTGGAACGCTGCACCCCCATAGCATCGGCCATCGCCTCCTGGGTGTAGCCCCTTCTGACGCGCAGGCTCCTGATCATTTCGCTGTAATCGTACATAGCCGTAATTGCTTTTTTCAAAATTACGGCAACGGAACCGCCCCCACCACGCCAAAAAATCGGACATTTGTCTTAAAAAATCAGACAATTTCTTTAAAAATCAGCAAAATCCGGTTTTGACCCCCGCCGGATTTTTGCAAATTGACGCCCGGATGTCCATATTTGCAGCACAAAATGACCGACTTATGAGCACAAAAGTTTACATCCGATTCGCCTCCCTTCTACAGACAGGCCTTTACTCCAGTTACGAACAAATCTGCCGCGCCCTCCGCGTCTGCCCCGACGACCTCGACGAGCTCCTTCTGGCCGAACTCGGCTATACCGGAGACCAGGTGTTTGATTATTTTGGCAATACGCAAAAGATTCATTAAATTTGCAGGCTATTGATAATTAACACCACAAAAATAAGATGAAAGAATACTCCACCAAAGACGTACGCAATGTAGTTCTGCTCGGCGCCACCAAGTCCGGCAAGACCACATTGGCCGAGGCTATGCTCTTCGAGGGCAAAGTCATCCCCCGAATGGGCACAATCGAAGACAAGAACACCCTGTCGGACAGCAACGAACTGGAAAAGCTCAACCAGCGTTCGATCTACGCGACCCCTCTGTACTCTGAGTACCAGGGCTGCAAGATCAACTTCATCGACGCTCCCGGTTCCGACGACTTCATCGGCGGCGCATACTCCGCATTCCGCGTTTGCGAGAGCGGTGTCCTCCTCGTCAACGCCCAGCAGGGCGTAGAGGTCGGCACGGACAGCTTCATCCGCCGCGCAGAGGAGCAGAAGCTCCCCATGATCGTCGCCGTCAGCCAGCTCGACGCAGACAAGGCAGACTGGGACAACGTCCAGAATTCCATGAAGGAGACCTTCGAGGGCAAGATGGTCAACGTCCAGTTCCCCGACGCCACCGGCGCTTCCTTCTCCGGCATCATCGACGTTCTCACCATGAAGTACTACAAGGGTGGAGACGTCCTCGACATCCCGTCCCAGTTCGCAGACCAGGCCGAGGAATACCGCGAGGCCCTCATTGAGAAAGCCGCCGAGTTCGACGACGCCCTCATGGAGAAATTCTTCGAGGAAGGCACCCTCAGCGAGGAGGAGATCCACTCCGGCCTCAACAAGGGCATCGTCTCCGGAGACGTCTATCCGGTCTTCTGCGTCTGCGGCAAGAAAGACATAGGCGTCAAGCGCCTTCTCGAGTTCATCCGCGACGTCGCTCCGGCACCCGAGGTACAGGAGAACGGCCCCGCATCCATCTTCATCTACAAGAACGACGTTGAGCAGCATCTCGGCGAGGTTTCCTACTTCAAGGTGATGAGCGGCACCCTTACCGCCGGCCTCGACCTCGAAGACCCCGTCTCCGGCAACAAAGACCGCCTCTCCGCAATCTACGCCGTCGCAGGCAGCAAGAAAGAGTCCGTCACCAACCTTCACGCAGGTGACTTCGGCTGCGCCGTCAAGCTCAAGAACAGCAGGTCCAGCACCACGCTGGCGGTTCCCGGCTCCGGCATCAGCTACGACAAGATCAAGTATCCCGCTCCCAAGTACCGCTGCGCCATCAAGGCAAAGGTACAGCAGGACGACCAGAAACTCGGCGACGCCCTCAAGAAGATCTCCGCACAGGATCCCACCGTGGTCGTGGAGTATTCCAAGGAGCTCCGTCAGACCATCCTCTCCGGCAACGGCGAGCAGCACATCAACATCGTCAAGTGGCGTCTGAACAACGAGTTCGGCCTCGAAGTGGAGCTCTTCGCCCCCAAGGTGCCGTACCGCGAGACCATCACCAAGGTGGCAAGCGCACAGTATCGTCACAAGAAGCAGTCCGGCGGCGCCGGCCAGTTCGGCGAGGTTCACCTGCTGGTCTGCCCTGCAGAGGGTGAGCTCAACACCAAGTTCATGATCAACGGAAAGGAGACCCAGCTGAACGTCAAGACCCAGGATATCACCGAACTCGAATGGGGCGGCAAGCTGGAGTTCTACAACTGCGTCGTCGGCGGCGCCATCGACCTCGGCTTCATGCCCGCCATCCTCAAGGGTATCAAGGAGCGCATGGTAGAAGGCCCTCTCACCGGTTCCTACGCACGCGACATCCGCGTCTTCGTGTATGACGGTAAGATGCACCCGGTCGATTCCAAGGAAATCGCCTTCATCATCGCGGGCCGCAACGCCTTCCGTGAGGCATTCCGCAACGCCGGACCCAAGATCCTCGAGCCTATCTACAACGTCGAGGTCATGACCCCGAGCGAGTACCAGGGCTCCGTCATGTCGGATCTCCAGAACCGCCGCGGTATCCTCGGAGACATGGGAGCAGACAAGGGCTTCGCCATCCTCCGCGCCCGCGTGCCTCTGGCAGAGCTTTACCGCTACTCCACCACCCTGAGTTCCCTCACCGCAGGTTCCGCAACCTTCACCATGGAGTTTGCAGACTACCAGCCGGTACCGGGAGATGTCCAGACCAAGCTCCTCGCAGACTACGCTGCCCAGGAGAAGGACGAAGACTAATCCTTTTGAATACCAAAACGCTGCCGGGCCGCCCAGAATCGGGTGGCCCGGCTTCATTTTCGGCCCTTTCGCTGCCCGCCCGCCCCTCTTCGGGCGGCCAGGCGGCACGGAGCGGGATAACTACTGTCCGGTATAAGCTCCTTCAAACAGGATTGTACCCGAGGTGGCCTCCCCGATAAAGAAGAGGAACGGGTGGTCGGCGAAGAACTCGATTGGCTTGCCGGGGTCGATGGCAGAGCAATTGTCCATGGCGATCACGGTGACGGCCGCAGCTTCCGTACCCCACTCGGCCACGGAAATGCGGGCCTTCTGGATAACGCTGCTTATATAAAAGGAATAGCCGAAGTCCGAGGCCTTGAACATCCTGTTGAATTGCGCAGAATTGGGATCGAATGCCTTGCGGATACCCAAAGCTTTCAGGTTGTCGATCAGGATGTATTTTTCCTCAATGTCGAATTTGGGAAGCTTCAAAACAACCTCCCTGTCGCGGGAGAGCGAGGACAGCACGTCGTTCCAGGCGATGCCCGGAAGCTTTTTTACCAGGCCTGCCAGGTCGTTCCCGTCCGGAAGCAGGATATACATGAAGAATTTGCCGCCGGCGTATGGCAGAGCCAGCACTTTGAAGCCGTCCATCTTTGCGTACAGGTGATACCTGGAATTCTGCATGTAACTGACGGAGGTCGTGGATTTGTCGGAGCGGGTAAAATTCTCTTCCACCGTGGCGTCCGGATTGAACATGGGGTCGTATTCGCCGCCCTCCCAACGGGCTTTGAAATACAGGGCGTTCATCAGGAACGCAACGGCGTCGTGGCTGATGTCATCGGCGCTTATCAGCTTGTCTATGAAGCCATTGGTGTTTCTGTATGCCCAGTCGTTTATGCGCGCGGCAACATTTTCAGGATTGCTGAAATCCATGTTTTCCACAGCTGCGTAATAGTTGCTTTCCACTGTGCCTTTGAAGTCGGAATAAAGGGGGAAGCTGTCGTTTACGAGTATGGCGTCCGTGAGCTTAAGGGCCACATCCAGATCTACCGCAGGCAGCTGCTCCATCATCTTCTTGCAGTAGGCGTTTAGAGCGTCTATGCCCTCCTTGCCGTATCCCAGAAAGTCGATGATTTCCTGAAGCGTCTGGCCGCTGGCGCCGTTTGCGGCCATGGCCAGGGCGTACTGCAGGCTGAGTGGCGACACAATGAGGTTTTTGCCGTCGTACAACTCCTGAAGGAAGCGGAAGGCCATGACGTTTCCGGCCTTCACGTAGCCCTGCTCCGTATCCGAAAGGTCAACTTTGGTAATGGCTTCCGTTGGCGTCGGCGAGCTGATGGTCAGGGGAGAGTCGACATGGTAGGGTGACGACGGGTTGCATCCGGCGGCCAAAGATACGGCTGCAGCAATAATGAGTAAGCGTTTCATGATTCCTTAAGCTTTCTCGCAGACGAAGTCGAAGAAGGGCTGGATTTCTTTTCGGGAGCTGAACCTTGCCATATAGACCTGGTTGCCGAGAGCGTCGGAAAGGGCGTCCGGCATCCTCTGGCACATGCAGATGCCGAGGGCCGGGTCTTCGGCGGAGTAGATGCCGGAGCCGTATTTTGCAAAGATGTCTTCATGCGAGCGCACGTAGCGATAGCAGTCGCGGCGGCTGGCGTAAGCGCAGAAGTACTGCTTGCCGGCCTCTTTGCGGCGCTGGTCGAACGCAACCATATCGCCCCAGATCTGGAATACGTCGGTGCTGTGCGCGAAGTTCATCATGTCGGGCGTGTAGCCTCCTGCGGGACGCATGTTGACCTCGAGGCCGACAAAGTCGCCCTTCTTGCCGAGACCCTCGCGGTCGCGGTCGAGCTTGAAAAACTCAAGGTGCACGAAGCGGCTCTTGATGCCGAAAGCCTTTACGGTGCGGCGGCCGACCTTGGCAAGTGCGGCGGGGACTTCCTTCTCCACCCAGTAGCAGGAGTCGAGGTTGTCGTGTACGATATCCATGATAGGAGTGGGATAAACGCCCATGGACTCGAACAGCGGCTCGCTGTTGGAATCATATACCGCGTCGTAAGATGTCAGGAGTCCCGTGATGAATTCCTCAACCACGAAGGCGCCGTAATTGGACTCATGATCGGAGAACCAGTCGGCGAGCTCCTCATCGGAGTTGAGTTTGAATGTGCCGCTTGCGCCGACCCCGTTGTCGGGCTTGGCGATGATGGGATAGCCGGTCTTGTGGGCGAAGGCCAGGACGGCCTTGGGGCCTTCCGCGGCCTTGATCTGGCGGGCCGTGGGCACCTTGCCGAGGGCATAGAACTTCTTCATCTCGGACTTCTCCTTGATGCCGCTGATGCGGTCTGTATGGAGGCCGGAGGTCACATTGAAGTCTGTGCGCAGGCGGGCGTCCTGCTCAAGCCAGTATTCGTTGTTGGACTCTATCCAGTCGATGCGGCCGTAGCGGTGGGCGAACCATGCGACGGCGCGGTAAACCTCGTCGTAATCCTCCAGGTTGCGAACCTGGTAATAATCTGTAAGGGCCCAGCGGAGCTCGTCGTTGAGTTCTCCGAAGGGGGCGTCGGCTATGCCTAGCACGTTGACTCCGTTGCGCTTGAGCGCCGCACAGAAGTGACTGTATGTCTGCGGGAAGTGGGGGGAGATAAAAACTGCGTTCATAAAGGTATACTCTTGATTTTCATTGCATATTTGGCGCATGCGGCCGTTGGAGATTTCCCAGGCCGTGCCATGGAGGGTTTCCCGTCCGTCCTTGACTACTATGTAGCCGCCGTCGGGGAAAGTATAGAAGGAATGTTGCCGGCTGTCGGGGAAGATTATGTCTTCGAAAAGCCGGAGGCCGTCTATGGTGTAGTTTCGGACCTGATTGTAATGGGGGACTATCTGAATGCGCGTAAGGCCGAGCCCCCTGAGCCATCGGGAATACTTGGGGTCGGTGGCCTCACCGGAAAACTCGGGATGGGAATAAACCATGTCGGCGCAGTTCATGCTGCCGGCGCTGCATCCCATCACAAGGCCGTCGAAGCCCTCCAGAAGCTCCTTGAGCTTTATTTCATGGATGAATCTGTTCTGGGTGGGAACGTGGCCTCCGCAGAGAACGACCCAGTCGGAGCTCTTGATGAGAGACGCCGCACGCTTGCAGTTGCGGCGGTCGAGCATGGTAATCCGGGAAGTCTCTATGCCGGAATTGCGCACGCAGAGCGTCATGCCGTCAAGCACGCTGTCCGTAAAGGCCCGGTCGTCCGGCGCTGCGCTTATCATGAGGATGCGCGGCCTGGGGGGCAGCTCCGCCTTGACGGTGGCCAGAAAGCCATTGTCTGTCGTAAACCTGTCCTCGCCATATCGGGTAGGACTTCCTGTAAGAATCAGCGTCATACAGGGTACAAAGATACGAAAAATCCCAATGGCCGTTCACCTCGGTCCAGAAGCAGGACCGAGGTGAACGAAAAACGCCCAAAACGTGCTCGTCGGTCCTGCTTTTGGACCGAGGTGAACACGTTATTAATAACTATCCAGCATTTTTGCGGCTTCCGAATACGCAATTCCAGATACGCGGCAGATTTGATTCAAATCCGCACCGAATCGCCGCCGCACCTGCATCAGGAGTTCCTTCTGCTCTGAGGGCAGCAGAGACTCCACGGACTGTTTCCGGAAAAGCGACATACAGATGTCTGCGATTGCCGCCATGATAATCTGGTCCCTGAACGACGGGCCGTTACTTTCCCGGACCAGTTTTGCTTTCGATGACGTGTTGAGAAAGTAATTCATCCTCACCGGATTCCGAAAGAGAGATTCAACGAAATCAACACTTACATAAGAATCGGGAAGCACATATCCGTCTTCCGCCACTTTCCACCCTGACGGCAGGTTGACGGTACTGTGTGTTATCCTTCTGACAGCCCTGACAGACATCTCCTTCACCCTGGTCCCCTGGGGTGGATTATCGTTGAAAAAAGTGTTTCCCGTTCCCCATCTGTACCCGGTGGGATGAAGACAGATTCGTGCGGCCACACAGTTCATCTGGATGTACGCGACAACCCTTTCGAGAGATTCTGGCGTAAGGCCAACCTCTTGGATATCAGCCAGATTCCTTCGCAAAAGCTCATTCTCTCCATACTTGCAGTAATAGTAGTAAGAGTATTGTTTCTTGAATCTGTTAATGTAATCCTCTGCTTCTGTGCGACAGCATTCCAGCAGAAAGTGAACGTGATTTGACATCAGGATGAAGGCTATCACCCGCACCCCGGTACGGGCTGCAAGAACCGCGACGAAATTCATTCCTGCTTTGAAATCCTCGTCATCCTTAAACCAGATGCGGGTTTCCAGATGACTGGTAGAGATAAGATAAAAGTTCATAGATATAAGTTTAGCGGCCGGGCACCATGCCAGACCGCGACAAAAATAGAAATATTTTCCTAAATTTGCATTTCCGAATCAACAAAAGAAATGTACAGAACGCACACATGCGGCGAGCTCCGCATCCAAGACACCGGCAAAACCGTGACCCTGGCGGGATGGGTTCAGAAATCCCGTAAACTCGGCGGCATGACCTTCATCGACCTTCGCGACCGCTATGGAATCACCCAGCTTGTAGTGGAGGCGGACGCCGCCCCGGAACTTGTAGAGACCGCTTCCGGCCTCGGACGCGAATTCGTCATACAGATCACCGGCACCGTCCTGGAGCGCCAGAGCAAGAACCCCAAAATGCCCACCGGAGACATCGAGATCAAGGTCGGCGGCATCAACATACTCAACCGCAGTGCGGTTCCCCCCTTCACCATCGAGGAGAACTCAGACGGCGGCGAGGACCTTCGCGCCAAGTACCGCTACCTCGACCTTCGCCGTCCGCCCCTCCAGCAGGCCCTTGCGCTGAGGCACCGCCTCGCTCAGGAAGTCCGCACTTATCTGGACGGCCAGGGCTTCATGGAAATCGAGACTCCGTACCTCATCAAGTCCACACCTGAGGGCGCGCGCGACTTCGTGGTCCCTTCCCGCATGAACCCCGGAACGTTCTACGCCCTTCCCCAGAGCCCCCAGACCTTCAAGCAGCTTCTCATGGTCGCAGGCTACGACCGTTACTTCCAGATAGTCAGGTGCTTCCGCGACGAAGACCTGCGCGCCGACCGTCAGCCCGAGTTCACCCAGATAGACTGCGAGATGAGCTTCGTGGAGCAGGAGGATGTGCTTGCCATGTTCGAGGGAATGATGAGGCAGATGTTCAAGAACGCCGTGGGCGTGGACATCCCCAACCCCCTCCCCCGCATGAGCTGGTACGACGCCATGGACAACTACGGTTCCGACAAGCCCGATATCCGCTTCGGCATGAAGATCAATGAGATCACCGCCCTTGTTCAGGGCTGCGGATTCGGCGTGTTCGACAATGCCGCTTACGTGGGCGCGATTGCCGTCCCCGGCGCGGCGGAATACACCCGCAAGCAGCTGGACGAGCTCACCGAGTGGGTCAAGCGTCCCCAGGTGGGCGCCGCCGGCCTGGTGTACGTCAAGCTGAATGCAGACGGCACCGTCAAGTCGAGCGTGGACAAGTTCTACACTCCGGAGAAACTCCAGGAAGTCGCTGCCGCGTGCGGCGCCTCTACCGGAGACCTGTTGCTTGTCATGTGCGGCGAGAAGCGCAAGACCCAGACCCGCCTTGGCGTGCTCCGTATAGAGATGGGCAACCGCCTCGGCCTGCGCGACCCTCACGTATTCGCACCCCTCTGGATCGTGGACTTCCCCCTGCTCGAATGGAGCGAGGAGGACGGCCGTTTCTACGCCATGCATCATCCCTTCACCGCTCCCAAGCCGGAGCACGAGAAGTGGTTCTATTCCGATAAGAAAGAAGATCTCGAGCGCGTTTGCGCCAACGCATACGACTTTGTGCTCAACGGCACGGAGCTCGGCGGCGGTTCCATCCGTATCCACAACGCAGACATGCAGAAGAGGATGTTCGAAGTCCTGGGCATCGGCCCCGAGGAGGCTGAATACAAGTTCGGCTTCATCATCAACGCCTTCAAGTTCGGCGCCCCGCCCCACGGAGGCCTCGCGTTCGGCTTCGACAGGGTCTGCGCCCTCTTCGGCGGCCAGGAGACCATACGCGACTACATCGCCTTCCCCAAGAACAACCAGGGACGCGACGTGATGATAGATTCTCCTTCCAAGATAGACCAGGTGCAGATGGACGAGCTTTTCCTGGCATCTACAGTAAAGGAATAGTTTTTTTCGGCCAGCAGATTATATGCAAGGAGACGATTATAGAATTCTGGTGGACACCGTAGAGAACGGGGTGCGTCACATTACGGCCGCTCCCAGTGCGCTCGTGTGTTCAAAACTGATTGATTTCGACCTGATTGACGGCCGGATTCACAATCTCCGGTATCTGGCCGGCTGCCACGGAAACCTCCAGGCCCTCGGCGCCCTCCTTGAGGGCATGCCCACGGAGTTCGCCCTGGAGCGGCTCACCGGAATCAACTGCTCCGGCCGCGGCACTTCCTGCTCAGACCAGTTTGCCCGCGTCCTGAAACAAGTCTTAAAATAAACGAACGTTCACCTCGGTCCAAAGGATGGACCGACGAGCACGTTTTGAGCGTTTTTTGTTCACCTCGGTCCATCTTTTGGACCGAGGTGAACAGTCTTATCTAGAATATTACCCTGTAACCGGCGGAAAGGCGGAAAGACCAGGGGTGGGCGGTGTAGTAGGACTCCGAAGAATTCTCGGAAACCGAACGGTACACGACGCCCGGCTGGAGGAAGAACGCTCCGTGCTTCCAGGGTGTCAGCTGCAGGCCGGCGTTGAGACTGCCTGAAAGCACGAGGTCTCCGGGGAAATCGCGTCCGGTATCGGAATCCTGGCGGCCGAGGTTGTCCACGGAAGTCCACGAACGGGCGACGCCGTATTCCAGCTCGGGGCCTGCGGAGATGTATGCCGACAGGAAAGCCAGTTTAAGCGGTGTGTAAACAACCCTGAGGGGCACTCCAAGGTAGTCCAGAGTCTCTTCCGTACCGGAAAGCATGTTGCCGCTGGCGGAGTATCTGGAGGACCCGAGACGGGTGTACTGAAGCCCGCTTTCTATGCCCAGGCGCCTGGTGAAGTTGAAAGTGAAAAGAAGTCCGAGCTGATAATCGATATGCTGCGACGTGGTGATCTCGGTCGGCCGGTTGCGGCTGACGAGGGCCATGGCGCGGGCAGCGGACGAAGACCTGGTCCCGGTTGACATGCCGTACACGGTTTCCGTTCCGGAGACCGAGCTGCCGGGCATGCCGCCGCCCACGAAGCTGGCGGCAAGAAGCGGACGGGTGCGCCTGACGCTCCTGGAAAGCGGGACCACGGTGCCGCCGCCGGTAGAAGGAGCCGGAGACACCTCGGAAGGCGCAGGAGAAACCCCAGAAGGAGCCGGAGAAACCTCGGAAGGCATCGGCTCTGCAGAAGGTGCCGGAGACACCTCGGAAGGCGCAGGTTCTGCGGGAGGTGCCGAAGACTCCTCGGAAGAAGCCGGCTCTCCAGAAGACGCAGAATCCGGAGCAGGAGACTGTTCCGTAATGGTGTCGGCAGAGGGGGCCTCCTTAACGGCCTCCTCAACGTCAGCCTTGACCGCCGCCTCAACCGCCTCTTCGGAAACACCGTCAACAGGATCTTCAGCAAACTCTTCCTCAAGATCCATTTCATCCTGCTCCACCGCCTCGGCAATAATGGAAGACTCGGGCCCGACGGGACTGTACGTATCCGTATTGCGGAGCAGCACGAATGCGGTGACGGCGGCGGCTACCCCTGCGAGCGACCACCATACCGGCGCCATCCGGCGGCCGAAGATGCGGCTCCACAGCCCGCCTCCGGCGCCCGCCGTCTCTATCGCCTCCCAGAGCCCCTCCGGAGGCGTCGATTCAAACTCCGACATTCTTTCCCGGAGCTTGTCGTTCCAATTCCTGTCAGCCATTCTTCTTCCTGTATTCTTTAATTTCGCGCGCCAGGCATGCCTTGGCCCTCAGGAACTGAGAGGCCGAGGAATTCTCCTTTATGCCCAGCATCGCGGCAATTTCCTTATGCGGTTTCTGTTCAAAAACGAAGAGGTTGAAAACCGTCCTGTAGCCGTCCGGCAGACGCTCTATCATGCCCTGGAGCACGTCCAGGGGCACATCGTCCACGGCGGGGTCTTCGTCTTCAGGCGGCTCGGGCAGACCCTCCACCGGCAGGAGCCTCTTCTCCCCCCTCAACTCATGCAGGGAGCCGTTCACGACTATCCTGGTGAGCCAGGCCCTCAGCGACCCCTCGCCGCGGTAACTGAAGCTGCCGAAACGCTTGAATATGCTGATGAACGCCTCCTGCAGCACGTCCTTCACGGCATCTTCGCTGCCCAGATATCTCCTGGCGACGGCTGTAAGGTAGCCAGCATAGCGGTCGTACAACTCCCGCTGGCCACGGGAATCACCGTTGCCTACCAGCCGTACCAACTCTTTCTCGGACAGGCTATTTGCGCGAAATGAACTCAAATCCTGCGCTCGTCCTCCCTCCTGAAGTGTTCAACCAGTTTACCTTCACCGGCACGGATCCGGCGCCGGTTTCTGGCATATAATCATTGATGTCGAAATAAACTATTCCCTCTGCGTAATCGTCACGTGCGTCACCGTGGGCGTCGTGCACGAGGTCGAACTCGCCGTTCCCGCGGGAAACCAGCGAGATATCATGATGTACTGCGGACTCGCCCCACCAGGCGGCGTAATGCACGGTGAGGTAGCCGTCTTCCACGGAAGTGATGCCGGAATCAAGGACTATGTCGATGCCGTCGGCAAAGGCGCCTGCGGAAAGGACGGGGCCGCGGTCGAGCTCCTGTATCCACTCCGTATGTACATGTACTCCATAGACGATGAACGACCCGAGGGCGCGGCACGGGCCGTTGTAGGCATACGTTTCCATCGGCACCAGGCGCTCATCGTTCCCGCGAAGGAAATAAACGCTTCCGTCCGCATCCTGCTTTACGGAGACCACGAATTCATGGGGCATGCCGTCGCACTCAGAGACATATCCGGTATCGGGATAACGATCGGAGTAGTCCCCTGCCGCACACCCGGCGGCGAGCAACAGCACGACGCCCCATAATAATATGTATTTTGCTTTCATTCCGACCATTAAATACGCGATTCGCCGGAATCTTGCGTACGATGGGGAATCTTTGCGGAGAAAATGAGGCCGAGGCTCAGCAGGCTCAGGATGAACAGCAGCAGCGAGCTCGCGCGGGAGACGGCGGCGCCGACGGCGTAGGACGACGGCTCGAAACTCATCTCCAGCCTGTGCTCACCCGCCGGCAGCTCGATGCAGCGCAGCAGCCCCCCGGCAACAGAACCGGCCTCATCGGACCCTCCGGCATACAGTTCTATGGGCAGCTGCGTACCGTCTTCGAGGCGCGCCACCCAGCCTGCCGGATAGTAAACCTCGCTGAAGACGGCGAGGCCGCCGGCGTCGGACTCATACCCGTATGCGAGGCGGTTGGGGCTGTAGGATTCAAGCTCTATCTCCCCTTCCCCGGACTCGAACCAGGCATTGCCCCTGGCGTAACGGTAGCGCAGCGGAGGGTAGTCTCCGCCGATGATTATATAGCGGCAGTTGAGGCTGGCGAGACTCTCCAGATACGGCAGGGCGTCCTCGGCCTCCCCTATCGTAGCGGCGCCGTTTATGGCCCCGGAAAGGGTTGCGAGGTCTTTGTTGAGGCGGGAGTCGATATACTCCTGATAGCGCTGGAGCTTGGCCGGAGAGTATCCTCCGATGCTCTTGTGCCAGTAAGAAGGATGCGAATCGTTGAAGATGCTGCCGGTGAGGTCCGCCACGCGGAACGAAGGGTCTGAGTCGTCGAGGATCATCTCGTCAACCGGGCGCTTGTCGAACCCGGACAGGAAGGATTTGGGGGTGACGAAATCGTCGTGGCCGAGGTAGCGTTTGCCGGCGAGGAAAAGGTCGAACAGCACCAGCACGCATACCAGGACGGCGGCGGGCAGGACGCGTTTTCCCGAGCCGCAGCCCCACAGGAGCACGACGGCTGCTGCCGCCACAAGCAGCATGGAGCGCAGGGCGTCTTTCCACAGAAGGGAGATGCGGTCTGCTATGAGGGCTCCTACGAGAACGTCCGGCTGGCCGGCGTCGCCCGCGCCGGTGAAGGCGCCAAACATACCCTGGAGGCAAGCCAGCAACAGTATCAGGCCAAGCGTAACCCCGCCTGCGGTAAGCACCTGACGGCGCAGGACCGCACCGCCTTCGGCCTCCTTCACTATCTTGTCGAGCATCAGGAAGCCCAGCAGAGGCAGGGTGAACTGCAGCAGCACCAGTATCATCGACACCGTCCTGAACTTGTTGTACAGCGGTACGAACTTGTAGAACAGGCTGGTCAGCGGCATGAAATGATAGCCGAGGGCCAGCAGCATCGCCAATAAGGTAACAGCCAGCAGCCACCATTTCTCCTTGCCCTTCCAGTACATGAGTCCGAAGATGAACAGGAATATGGTGACGGCGCCCATGTACATGGGACCGGCGGTAAACGGCTGCGGCCCCCAATAGACGGGCATGTGCTTGCGC
>JAFZLQ010000003.1 GCA_017551425.1 Bacteroidales bacterium
ACATACTATGCAAATTTACAATAAGATTTCGGTTTTTGCTATCTTTGCGGCACTATGAGAGTCGGAATGTTCATTGACACCTGGTATCCAATGGTGGACGGTGTCATCAAAGTGGTGGATAATTATGCAAGCCGCCTGGTAAAGTATTGTGACGTAAGCGTTTTCTGCCCTACCGTCGCCGGAGCCGTCAAGGCTGACGACGAGGCTAAGCCATACAGGATAGTGCGCTGCGGGTCCGTACCCCTGATCAACCTCGACTACTCGATGCCCGCCGCCATGCTCGATCCGTCCTTCACCGTCGAGCTCGGAGCCAGCAATCTCGACATCATCCACGTCCACTCCCCCTTCGCGGTAGGCCTGGCCGGAGTGCTGCATGCCAAACTCCACAACAAGCCGGCGGTGGCCACGCTCCATTCCCAGTACCGCCAGGATTTCGAAAGATCCCTCAATCTGAAGCCCGCCGTGGATTTCGCCATGTCCGGGATCATGCGCGTATTCGACTCCTGCAACGAATGCTGGGCAGTCAATGCCGGCATCAAGGACCTTTATGTGAATGAATACGGGCTCAAGGCCCCCTGCAGCGTGCAGCTCAACGCCACCGACCACGAGCCCGTGAAAGACGCGGCCGCGGCGGCGCGCATGGTCGACGAAACCTACGGCATCCCGTCCGACGCTACCGTTCTCCTGTTCGTCGGCAGGATCAATTTCCTGAAGAATATAGATTTCCTGGTCCGTTCGCTTGCCATCGCAAAGCAGAAGGGCCTCGCGAACTTCAGGATGCTCTTCGTCGGGCAGGGTCAGGACGAAGAAAAGCTCGCTGCGCTGATAAAGGAGCAGGGCCTTGAGAATGAGACGATTATGTGCGGCCTCGTAAAAGACAGGTCCATGCTCGAAGCCATCTACTCCAGGGCACGGCTTTTCCTTTTCCCCTCGCTATACGACGCCAATTCACTGGTCCAGATTGAGGCTGCATGCCAGGGCACGCCCACGCTCTTCCTTCACGGAGCCCGCACCGGCGCGACCGTCACCGAAAACGTCAACGGCTTCTTCTCCGATCCGTCCGAGGAGTGCTATGCAGACAAGATCCTGCAGGTGCTCTCAGACCGGGATCTATATGAAAAGGTCTCCTCCGCTGCGAGAAGAGACCTTTACCTTAGCTGGGACGACGTGGTGAAGCAGGTCTACGACCGTTACCTCACCTTCATCGACATTTAGTTCACATCCAGTTCGAGTTCCACCGTCTGGGTGGCGCCGGAGGTAAGGGTGAGCCTTGCCTCTATGACGTGCTCACCGGCAGTGAGGGTCACGGTCGGAGTGTCGACAAGAACGCCGTCATAATACCATGCGGTGGAAGTGGGAACGTCCACAGTGGACGGGACAAGCGTCAATTCGAACGGGTCCCCGGCCGAATAGACTCCGGCATTGGGATCGTAGATGTAGGACATGCGCCTGGTACCTGGGAAGCCGCTGCCCATGTTGAAGGTGGCGGTGCTACCGTCAAAGGCGATGGAGCCGAGCGTGTAGGCCATGGTTTCACCGGCCCAGTCCACAGGGGTGTAGCTGGTGTAACCGCCTACGCCGAAGGCGAAATCATAACCGGTATAATACAGTCCGCTGCTCACCCCAGGCCCGGTAGTGTAGTTCTGGGCCCCGGCGGGGATGATGTAGCCACATGGATGGTCGCCGAACACATTCAGGGTCCAGTCGCTCCACCAATATGCAGCAGTTTTGCCATGGACGTCCCTTGTCGATTTGTCAATGTGATAGACTACCAGCCCGGCCTCATCGACATAAGTGTCCCAGGAAGAAGCGCGGCACTCATACAGGAAATACTCGTCGGCTGTCGACGATTCGGACCTGTAAGCCTTTTTAAGCCCCTTCGAGAAAGCCGGAAGGGATGCGTCGCCGCTCGCGGGAAGGGCTTCTAAGGTAACATCCCAGCCGAGCAGTTCGAGCTCAAATGCATTGAAAAAAGGAGGTGTCATTCCTTCGTTGTTGTACGAGCCGCTGCACATTGTATCGTAGTCATATGTACCTCCGCTATACCCGTTCGACTCATAGTTGATGTCATAAACGTCGGGAAGGCCAAGCGAATGGGCGAACTCGTGGCAGGTGGTGCCGATTCCGGCCATCGTGCCCGCGTAATTGATCTCGGACGTACAGAAATACTTGCGCAACTTTTTGCCGTCGAAATTATAATTGGGATCCACGTCATGTCCATAATACCAAGCTGAGTACATATCCCACTGGTGCGGCCAAATAGTGTAAGCTCCGCCGCCTTCTGCCTGGTTTTCACCGGCATAGTACATCAGGACCATGTCGATAAGGCCGTCGCCGTCGGCATCGTACTGGCTGAAATCGATAGTCGTGGTCGTATCCAGCTGTACTGCAGCCTGAAAGAGAGCTTCGGCAGCCTTGTCATCGCTTCCACTTGAAGGATTGGTGCCGCCGTAAAAAGCCTGTGTTTCAGTCAGCGTGACCGGCCCGAACACATCGAAGATGGGCTGATATGCGTCGTTGGAATTGTCGTGATAGAAATCGGCTACGCTGCCAGTGGCTCCATTTACGCTATAACCCGCCTGGTTTAACATGTTGGAAAAGGCGGTTCCGGGATCCCCCCCGGTCACAGTGAATGCGACATCGCTGAATTGCACGATAATCACCGGGATATGGACGGTACCGGTGGTTATGGTATTGCTCGGAGGAGCGACAGTCATGCGTTTCGGGCTGTTTATGCTCTGTTGACGCGCCCTGTTGACGACTGCCTGTCCGTTGACGGCAGGCTTCAGAAAACCGTTGGAATCGAATTCAAGCACCGTTCCACTGGGAGTGGTGTACCAGCTGGAGAATTCGTCGCCGTGAAGGCGGACCTGGATGGTGGTGCCGTCCGGCTGCTTGAAATTCATGATTCCGGGATATGCCGGGATGGCGTACGACGCCACGAAGGAAACCAGAAGCGCTATTGCGGAAATAAGTATGTGTTTTTTCATGGCCGTTTACTTTTTAACGATGAAACAATCCCCTGCCGCAGTGGTGAGCCAGACGGTGGAACCGTCTATCTTGGCAACCGTCACGGAGTAGTTGGTGGCGGGTGCGTCAAGGTCAAGCCCGGTATAGGCGCTTACGGTAAGGGTGAAGTTCTGGCTGAGGGTCGGATTCTCGGGTATGCCGCTCATTTCGAACGAAGTGCCGGCAGCGGGAGAATAGATGCTGAAGGTAAGGTAACCTCCGCTCCAGGTGCGGCTGAGCTGGTCGGTGCCCTTCGCATAGGTAACTTCTTCACCGGTGTGCAGGTACTGGCCGAAAATGGTCTGATCGAGGTCGGGAGTCACTGGATCGCCGGAACCGGTTTCGAACTTGTAGAGCTGGACAGCGGACTTGGAGCCTTCAGAGCAATAAAGGAAACGACCGGCCGAGCTGTCATACTGCAGTTGCATAGAGGGATACTCGTCCCACTGCTTGATTGTCCAGTCACTACCACTAAGCGAAACTCTATTCACCAGTACTTCGGATAACGTGGTGGTATTTGCAACAAGGCCGTTTGAATTACTGTTAATACCGATGTAATAATCGCCGGTGACACTGCAAATATAATAGTTGCTGCCGGTTTTCCTGGTGAAGGTGAACGCCGCAGCGTCGATGGTGGCGTTAGAAACAATGGCGTCATCGGAGATGGTCACATTGATGTAGTTTCCGGCCACGTTCATCCCGGAACCAAGAGCGCCGTTCAGGGCCCTGGAAGCAGTTTCATTTACAATAAGGAACGTGCCGCTGAGAAGACCGGAGGTGGTATATTTCACGTACCTGTCGGTGGAAACCGCCGGCTGCAGGGTGCCGCTCATGTCAACGGTAAACCTGGACGAACGGCCCGAAGTGAAGTTGAGAACCTGTGCGCCGGTAAGCGTGACGGTCTTGCTCCAGGTCTTGGTGGCGGTGCTTACGGTAACCGTGAATGCATCGCCTGCCGCAAGCGAAACCGGCCAGCAGGTGAAGATGGCGGTCATGCCGTCGGCAGCGATGCCGGCACCGTTGTAATCGAGGGTGATGGTTTCTTCAGCGCCGCCGGAAGTGAGTGTGCCGGCGGTGAGGTCGGCCACACCCTGCCCGGCAAGGCCCTTTCCGGTGGCGGTGAAGGTGACGGTCTTCACGTTCTCGGCGGTGCCGAGGTTGGTGATGGTCATCTTGCCGACGGCGGAAAGGCGCGTGAAGTCTACGCTGAGCGAAGCGGGCTGCGTCGCGGAACCGGTGACCGGATTGGAGATCATGATGTCTGCCCCGGCGCCCCAGCTGGCGGCGGCAGGAGCCTGCTCAGCGGGAAGGTTGATCTTGAGCGCAGCGGGAGTGACATTGGAGGAAGCCTCCCATGCCGATGCGGGATAGAGGCCGTAATAATTGAAATTGCTCCCGCCCAGGGCTTCGAGGGTGACGGGGAATGCGATCTTATCGGCCGTCACGATGCCTTCGGCGGAAGTGTAGGCGGTGCCGGAAGCGGCGCTTCCGACGGTTTCGATGACCTTGAGGTATTCGCCGCTGCCCCAGGAGACGCTGGTGCCGTCAAGCACGGTCTTGGAAGCGGGCATGGCAGCCTGTACGGTCATCTCGATATGGCTGGGGGCTTTGCTGCCCACCTGGACAAACTCTTCTTCCATCTGGCATGAAAGAAGGCAAAGAGCGGCTGCTATGGCCGGCAGGATGAATCTTGCTTTCATAACGCTTTAGAATGGAAGGTTGGGTAATTCGGGAAGGCTGGGCATGCCGGGAAGGCTGAACAGACCGAAATCGTCTTCACCGTCGAGGTCGGGTACGCCACCGGGGCTGGCGCATACCAGATTCATAGGACGGATGAGAATTTCCTGGACATCCGGCGCTTCATATGGCCGGCGCTGTCCGTACGTGAAAGTGTCCTTGATCATACTGTTGAATTATGTGTATTTGCTGTTTTCCGGTTACTAATTTACAAACATAAAAAAAAACGGCGAAAAATGCAAGGGCACTTCACACCGCAGAGTATGCAGAATGCAAATTGAACTATCTTAGATACTCCGCCAGAATGGCCGCAAGCCGCGAATCGGCCGAGGCGTTGATGGCCTGGTCCTTCACGGTGCCGCCCTCTTCCAGGGTGAGGCATCCGCAGATATCAGCCCCGAGCACTTCCCTCCCTTCGCAGAACATCCTGACGACAGCCTCAGTCTGCCCGAGGGTCATGGAGCCCTGCCCCCAGTTGGTACGTGCGCAGGCGGGGCAGAAGGCATCCTTGTCGATGGAGACATAAAGCGGATTCTCCCCTTTCACGGGGGTGACCGTCGAGCCTTCCGGGAACACGGTGACGCGCCCGCCGAAACCGGCGGTTTCAGACAGGAGCGAAGGGTCGATGCCCACGATTATGACCTTTCCAAGCATGGGATTCTCTTCCAGCATGGTGCGGACCCAGCCCCCGCAGCTCAGGATTCCGCCCCCGAAGGCAGATTCCTGCATGTCGGGATGATGGTCTATCAGAAGCAGATCGAACTTAGTGGGTATAAGGTCGCAAAACAGC
>JAFZLQ010000023.1 GCA_017551425.1 Bacteroidales bacterium
AATGAAGCCCGCTGCCGTTACTGGGAACTTCCGCGGGCGATGAACTAACATTATTCAAGGAGGATCTTGTGTAATGGCAAAGGCAAAATTCGAAGCTTACGACATGATCGATAAAGCTCCGGAAGAAAGAGAAAGAGGTATCACGATTTCAACAGCTCACGTTGAATACGAAACAGAAAACCGTCACTATGCACACGTTGACTGTCCCGGACACGCTGACTATGTTAAGAACATGATCACCGGTGCGGCCCAGATGGACGGTGCTATCCTCCTCGTCGCCGCCACCGACGGCCCGATGGCCCAGACCCGTGAGCACATCCTGCTCGCCCGTCAGGTCGGCGTCCCCGCCATCGTCGTTTTCGTGAACAAGACCGACCAGGTTGACGATCCCGAACTGATCGAACTGGTTGACATGGAAGTCCGTGAGCTCCTGAGCTCCTACGAATTCCCCGGCGACGAAATTCCGATCATCCATGGTTCCGCCCTGAAGGCCGGTGAGGCCCTCGCCGCTGGCAAAAACTGGGACTGCGAAGAGTGCAAGTGCATCTGCGAACTGATGGATGCCGTTGACAACTACATCCCGACGCCCGAGCGCCCGATTGACCAGCCCTTCCTGATGCCGATCGAAGACGTCTTCTCCATCGAAGGTCGTGGTACGGTCGTTACCGGCCGTGTCGAACGCGGTGTCATCAAAGTCGGTCAGGAAGTCCAGATCGTTGGTATCAAAGAGACGCAGAAGACGACCGTTACGGGCGTTGAAATGTTCCGCAAGCTGCTCGAACAGGGCCAGGCCGGCGACAACATCGGCTGCCTGCTCCGCGGTATCAAGAAAGAAGACGTCGAGCGCGGCCAGGTTCTGGCTGTCCCCGGCACCATCACCCCCCATACGAAGTTCTCGGGCGAAGTTTACGTCCTGACCAAGGAAGAAGGCGGCCGTCACAGCTCCTTCAAGCAGGGCTATCGTCCCCAGTTCTACTTCCGTACGACTGACGTGACCGGTATCTGCAATCTGCCGGAAGGCGTTCAGATGGTCATGCCTGGCGACCATATCACCATGAACATCGAGCTGATCGCCCCGATCGCCATGGAAAAAGGTTTGAGATTCGCCATTCGCGAAGGCGGCAAGACCGTCGGCGCTGGTCGTGTTACCGAAATCACCGAATAATTGAATATCGATGCTCACCGCCCGATGCGAATCGGGCGGCGAGTGATGATCGAGGAGCATTAACAATGCCACGAGAGATTGTTATTTTGGCATGCACAGAGTGCAAGAGCCGTAATTATACGACTACTAAGAACAAGCGTAACACTCCCGGACATCTTGAAAAAGTCAAGTTCTGCCCGGTTGAAAAGAAGCGTACGCTTCATCGCGAGACACGCTAGTTTCACGTCGTTGAACGTTGCTTGCGGATAGAGGCTGGAAAGGAGAGACATTTTTTCAGTAATCCGTGCAGGTGAGTAGCTCAATTGGTAGAGCGGCGGTCTCCAAAACCGCAGGTCGCAGGTTCGATTCCTGTCTCACCTGCCATTTTTTTGAGAAAGGCCGGAAGGCCATGCCGAGAATTCAAAGCAAGACTTGGAAGATAAGATGAAGAATCCAATTGCCGCAATAAAGAAACTTTATGACGAGACGGTGGCCGAACTGAAGAAATGCACATGGCCGACTCGCCAGGAGCTTTATGAATCCACCATGGTTGTTGTCTCTTCCTTGGTCTTGTTGAGTGTATTTGTTTTTGTCGCGGACAAAGTTTTCCTGTTGGCGGTCAATTTGATTACCGGTATGCGGTAAAGCCGCTGGTTTGTCGTTTTGGAAAATCAGTCAAGCCTTGATTGGCGTCAATGGTTGGACCAAGGGCATGGAGTCGGCAGAGCAGGATTAAAGAGAGTTTTCTAGGAGTACAGGTCGTTATGGAGTCGATGGACAAGTCGAGATGGTACACGTTGCAGGTCATGTCCGGGCAGGAACGCCGCGTGAAGGACTACCTGTTGAACCGTCGCCAGCAAGATTTGGTCAATGGCATTGACAACGGTCTGGTGGAGGTTCTGGTTCCGACCACGAGAGTTCTTGAACGCAAGAACGGCAAGACATACGAGCGTGAGCAGAAGTGCTACCCCGGGTATGTGTTCGTTCGAGCTGTTCTGTATGACGATACAGGTCGGATCATCCCTGAACATTGGCTGGGCATTAAAGAGACGAAAGGTGTGATCAATTTCATGGGCGGCGAGCATCCGATGCCCCTTTCCGACGAGGAAGTCCAAGGGCTGATGCAAGTCGAGGAAGAGAAAGACAAGCCGCGCGTCGAGAATGTCTGGAAGGTCGGCGAGACCGTCATCATCCGTGAAGGCGTGTTCGAGGGTAGCGAAGGTATGATCGAGGAAGTTGATGATGATCGGAAACGCTTGAAGCTGAGCGTGGTGATGTTCGGTCGCTCCACTCCTTGTGAATTGGATTTTTGGCAGGTGGATCGTCCACAATAACCTGGATGGTCGAGAAGTAATGACAATTAGCGACACGATTTCGGGAGAATGCCTGCCAGTTCGTACCGATGTCGTGCAATAGAAGAAGACGATTATGGCAAAGAAAGTCGTGGGCGAAGTGCGTTTGCAGATTCCTGCTGGCGCCGCCAATCCAGCTCCTCCTGTCGGACCGAGCTTGGGTCAGGCCGGTGTCAACATCATGGAATTCTGCAAGCAGTTCAACGCGGCGACCCAGTCACAGGCGGGGTTGATCATCCCTGTCGTGATCACAGTTTACCAAGATCGGTCTTTCACGTTCATCACGAAGTCCCCACCCGCCGCGGTTCTTCTGAAGAAGGCCGCGAACATCGCCTCGGGTTCTAAGACACCAGGGCGCGAGACGGTGGCGAAGGTCAACCGCAAGCAACTCGAAGAGATTGCGAAGACCAAAGAAAAGGACTTGAACGCGAAAAGTCTGGAGGCTGCTGTGAAAGTCATCGCTGGGACGGCGCGTAGCATGGGTATTGAGGTGGTCGATGAAGAGAAGTAAACTTTATCGCGCCCGTATGGCAAAGTTTTCCCGCACGGAATTCTATTCGTTGGAGAATGGAGTTCAGGCGTTGAAATCAATGCCTACCACCAAATTTGACGAGACTGTGGAGCTCAGCTTCCGTCTCGGCATCGACCCCCGCCAGTCGGATCAGATTGTCCGTGGCGCCTTGGTTCTTCCTCAGGGAACCGGCAAAAAGCAGACAGTCGTAGTGATTGCCGAGGGTGAATTCGCACAGCGTGCAAAAGACGCTGGTGCTGACGAAGTCGGCTATGAGGAGCTGATTCAGAGAATCAAAGGCGGCTGGTTGGAGTTTGACGTGTTGATCGCCACTCCGTCGGCCATGAAAGAAGTCCGGACATTGGGTAGAGTGTTGGGTCCCCGTGGCCTGATGCCGAATCCGAAGACTGGAACGGTTACGGAAGACACGGCGACAGCAGTTCGCGAGGCGAAAGCCGGACGAGTTGAATATCGTTGTGACCGCGCCGGTGTGGTGAACGTGCCGATTGGCAAGCTGTCCTTCAGCGCTGAAGCGTTGATCGAGAACGCGAATGCGGTCTTGACGACGATTCTCCGTGCGCGTCCGGCGGCCGCCAAAGGCATCTATCTGCAGTCTTGGACGTTGAGTAGCACAATGAGTCCTGGTATCCGTCTGGATGCCAAATCCGCAGCAAAGGCGTAAACCATGAGAGCAGAAAAACAACAAATGGTTGCGGCTGTAAGCGCGATGCTGAAAGATCGTCCTGCGATTCTCATCAGCTATCAAGGCTTGACGGCCAATGTTTTCAATGAGTTTCGTGGCAAGCTTACGGCTATCGGTGCCGAGTGCCACGTAGTGCCGAACACCTTGGTGAAAAAAGCGGCGGAGAAACTGGGCTTGGAAAATCTGGCTAACGTGGAGCTTACCGGGGATACTGCCTTGGTCAGCGGTTCATGCGATGCCGTACAGATTGCGAAACTGGTTCGTGAGTTTGCCAAGTCGAAGGAACAGGTCAAGGTCAAGTATGGTGTTCTGGACGGAAGTCTTCTGACACCCGCCGATGTTGACGCCCTTGCCGATCTTCCTTCCCGGGAAGTGCTTTTGGCTCAGTTGCTGGGTCTTTTGCAGGCTCCTGGAAGCCAGCTGGTCCGTGTGCTCAACGCCAAAGTGGCGAGCATTGTTTATGTGTTGGATGCTTACTGCAAATCGAAAGAGCAGGTAGCTTAAGCAAGAAAAATTGGAGAATACACCAATGTCGGAAGAAAAAGTTGCAGTTGATGCGAAGATGGAAGAGTTCATCTCCTACATCGAAGGTTTGACGGTTCTCGAAGT
>JAFZLQ010000004.1 GCA_017551425.1 Bacteroidales bacterium
ATTATGTCTATGCTGAACACGGAGAAGCCTATCGTGATCATGGTGACGCACAGCAGGGCGGTGTTCAGGAAGGCCTTTTCCATGCGCAGTGTAACGAAGAGGCCCCAGAAGCACAGCGCCAGTACGGCCGCCAGGAAGAAGGCGGCGCCGCTGTTGTACGGCAGACCAAGCACGTTCACGAAGAACAGGTCCGTATATGCCGCAAGTTTGGGAAGGTACGGGATGTACAGGAACACGAGCACGCCGACTATCAGCACCCCTATGGCGACTATCTTGACGAACTGCCAGAAGCTGAAGCTCTTCTCCCCGTTCATGCGGTAGTAATACATGAAAACTATTGCGGGGATGGCAAGCAGGTTGAGCAGGTGCACTCCTATGCTGAGGCCCATCAGGAAGGCGATCAGCACTATCCAACGGTTGGCGCGGGGCTTGTCGGCGCGGTCGTACCACATGGTCATCGCCCAGAATACCAGGGCCGTGAACAGGGACGACATGGCATATACCTCACCCTCGACCGCGGAGAACCAGAACGTGTCCGAGAAGCAATAGACAAGGGCCCCGACCAGTCCTGAACCTATCACCGCAACTGCGCCTCCGGCGGTGTCGGTCTTGACTATGCGGCGGGTGAACCACACTATAGTGAGGTACAGCAGCATAATCGTCAGGGCCGAGCAGATGGCGCTCATTGCATTCACCAGGATGGCGGCGTGCATGTTGTCGCCGAACATCGTGAAGAAGCGGGCGATAAGCTGGAACACCGGGTTTCCCGGAGGATGGCCCACCTCAAGCTTGTACGAAGACGCGATGAACTCGCCGCAGTCCCAGAACGAGGCGGAAGGTTCTATGGTAAGAAGGTATGTTACGGCAGACACCGCAAACGCCACGAGCGCTGCAATCCGGTGCCAGAGATTGAATTTCCTGTCATTCATAACTTACAAAGTTACTGTTTTTGCCGGAAAAAAGAAAGAGCATCAACAAGTGCGTGACAATCAACCACATACGAAGCGACCTCTGGGAGTTTTTCCCGGAGGTCGAAACGTAAGGCGCTGATTATCAGCGGTTAATCGGGACGGTATTCGAGGATGTCGCTCGGCTGGCAGTCCAGGGCTGCGCAGAGGGCGTCCAGTGTGGAAAAGCGTATGGCCTTGGCTTTTCCGGTCTTGAGGATGGAGATGTTTGCGGCCGTGATGCCTACTTTCTGGGCCAGCTCCCCGGAGGACATTTTCCTCCGGGCAAGCATCACGTCCAGATTGATGACTATCATTTACTTACCCTCCTTTGCCGGCTTGGCCGGTTTTTCGGGCTGAGGCTCTCCCTTGAGGTAGGTGGGGAGCTCCATTCCGGCCATCTTGAACAGGTCCTGGAGCGGGGGTACCGACTGCATGAGGCCGGAGACGAAGTTGACGGTAGCGGTCTTGCCGTTCTCTGAATTGCCGCCGTCCCATACGGTGACCTTGTCGATCTTGATGCCCTTGATGGCCTCGACCTGGGTGCGGACCAGCTGAGGCAGCTTGTCTGTGATGAGCATGGTGATCGCCTGCTGGGCGTCTCCGCCTGCGGCCTGGACCAGCTGACCGAAACCGGTTGCCTGCTTGGAGAGGATCTCCAGGGTACCGCGGGCCTGTGCGTCCATCTTGGCGTAGATTGCGTCGGCTTCACCCTTTGCCTTGCGGCGGAGCTGCTCGGCCTCGGCCTCTGCCTCGATGATGGCCTTCTCTTTCTCGATCTGTGCGGCGACGACTATGTTGGCCTGCTGGGTTGCCTTTTCACGCTCGGCACGGGCAAGCTCGGCGTCACGCTCGCTCTTATATGCCTCCTCGAGAGCCTTTGCGGCCTGGACCTTCTCCGCGGCCACGGCGAGGCGCTCGGCTTCCGCCTGCTTCTCGCGGCGATTGGCATCGGACTGGGCGATGGCGATCTTGGAGCTGTTCTCTCCCTCGACTGCCTTTGCGTTTGCGAGGGCGGTGTTGATACGGGTGTCCCTGGAAGTCTCGGCGATACGGATGTCCTTGTCCCTGTCGGCCTCGGCCTTACCGATCTCACCGTAACGGTTCTGCTCTGCAACGCTCTTCTTTGCGTCGTTGATTGCCTTTGCGGCGGCCTCTTTACCGAGGGCCTCGATGTATCCGGACTCGTCGCGGATATCGGTGACGTTCACGTTGATGAGCTTGAGGCCGATCTTGCGGAGCTCAGCCTCCACGTTGGCGCTCACGCTGGCGAGGAACTTGTCGCGGTCGGCGTTGATTTCCTCGATGTCCATCGTTGCGATGACGAGACGCAGCTGGCCGAAGAGGATATCGGTGGCGATGCTCTGGATGCTGTCGGTGGTGAGACCGAGCAGACGCTCGGCGGCGTTGGTCATCACCTCAGTCTCGGTGCTGATACCCACGGTGAAGCGGCAGGGCACGTCCACGCGGATGTTCTGCTTGGAAAGCGCGTTGGTGAGGTTGCACTCGATGGAGATGGGCTTGAGGTCCAGGTATGCATAATCCTGGAACACGGGCCAGATGAACGCGGCACCGCCGTGGATGCACTTTGC
>JAFZLQ010000024.1 GCA_017551425.1 Bacteroidales bacterium
CCGATGGAACCCCAAAGCTGAGCCTTGGCGTCGTCCGGGAATTCTACACCCAGGACTTCCTTGATACGTACCTTGAAAGCTTCGGCCAGATCCTTGAGCTGGTCTGCGCTGAGCTCGGTGTCGCTGGTATAGCCGTTGGCCTTCTTCACCTCTTCCATCATGCGGTCCAGCTGCTGGCGGATACCCATGCCGTCGGCGGGCTCGATGCCCTCGGCCTTCTCCATGACGACGTCTGAGTACATCATGATGAGACGCCTGTAGGCATCATAAACGAACCTGGGGTTGCCGGTCTTCTTGATCATACCGGGCAGGTTTGCGGAGCAAAGGCCGATGTTGAGGATGGTGTCCATCATGCCAGGCATGGAACTGCGGGCGCCGGAACGGCAGCTGACGAGGAGGGGATCGTCGGGATCGCCGAATTTCTTGCCCATGAGCTTTTCGGTGGCCTCGAGAGCGGCTGCGACTTCCTGCTTGAGGGAATCCGTGTAACCGCCGCCGAGCTCGTAGTACTCTGCGCAGCATTCTGTGGTAATGGTGAAACCGGCCGGGACAGGCATCCCGAGCTTGCTCATTTCGGCGAGGTTGGCACCCTTGCCGCCGAGGAGTTCCCGCATGGATCCGTCGCCCTCTGCGGTCTTGCCGCCGAAGCGATAAACTCTCTTCTTGTTCTCGAACATATTGATATTAGGTTAGCAAAAATTTCAGACTGCTAATTTAACAATTATTTTTCTTTATAGCAACTTGGATGCAAGTTCGCTGAGGGCGCTCCTTTCGCCCTTGCGCAGGAATACATGCTGGAACAGTTTCTGGCCGTACATTTTCTCGCTCAGGTGAGTGAGTCCGTTGGACCACTCGTCCAGGTAAGGCTGGTCTATCTGGAAAATGTCGCCGGTAAACACCATCTTGGTGCCCTCCCCCGCCCTGGTGATGATGGTCTTGACCTCGTGGGGCGTAAGGTTCTGGGCCTCGTCTATGATGAAGAAGCACTTGCCGAGCGAGCGGCCCCTGATATACGCAAGCGGCTCGATCACAAGCTTTTCCATGGAAATCATTGAATCTATCCTCTGCGCCTCGCGGGAACCGGGACGGAACTGGTCCTTGATTACGGACAGGTTGTCCATGAGAGGCTGGAGGAAAGGTCCCATCTTGCTCTTCTGGTCTCCGGGAAGGAAGCCTATGTCCTGGTTGCCCAGGATGACGGTGGGACGGGACAGGATGATCTGCTCGTAGTCCCGTTCCTGCTCCAGCGCCGATGCGAGCGCGAGCAGGGTCTTGCCCGTACCCGCGCCGCCGGTGAGGGCGACAAGCTCGATTTTGGGGTTCAGGCACGCGTCCAGGGCCATTTTCTGCTCGTCGTTGCGAGGTTTTATGCCGAAGGCCTGGCGGGCGCGCACAAGCACTATGTTGCCCGTATCGGAATTGAAGCGGGCGCAGGCCACCTCGCCCTTGTCGCCTTTCCAGCGGAACTTGTACAGCTGGTTGGGGGCGGGGCGCACGTCCTGGACCGCCTCCCAGGGGATGGCGTTGTCCGGGCCGTAGCAAAGGGACTGCATGAGCTGGGGGTCAAGCTCCAGCTCCACCAGCTCCTTCTGGCGGATTTCTATCTTGTCGTCATCGACCTTGTCCGTAAGGTAGTCCTGGACCTCCATGCCGGCGGCCTTGGCCTTGAGCCTGAGGTTGACGTCCTTGGTGACGAGGGCGACGAAGGTCCCGGGATGATTGTCGCGCACCCAGATGGCGGTGGACAGGATACGGTGGTCCTGGGTATCGTCCTTGAAGAGCTCCGCGAGCCCGGGCGGGAAGGGATGGTTGGGCTCGACCTTAATGCGTCCCAGGCCCTTGCCTATGCGTATGCCGTCCTTGCCGAACGGCTGGCCCGACGAAATCTTGTCCAGGTCGCGCATGAAGCCGCGGGCGTGGTATGAGAGGGTGTCGTTGCCTTTCTTGAATTTGTCGGCCTCTTCGATGACGGCAGTGGGGATGACGAGGTCGTTGTCGCGGAATTGCCTGATAGCCAGGTGGTCGTGAAGGATTACGTTGGTGTCGAGTACGAAAATCTTGGGTTTGCCCATATTGGTCTAGTCTTCGCCCTCCGCGTTCTGCATGAGGGATTCGAGTATTGTCTGGATGCCGGATTTGGCCGTTGTAGCAAGGTGCAGCTGGCCGTCGGGGCTGGGATGGCCCAGCGGGAACCATGCCACGTCCTGCAGCAGGAATTCGGCATCTACGTAGTCGAAATCAGTGTCCCTTATCTGGATGACCGCACCGGGGACCTCGGAGAAAAGGATGCGCACCGGGTCCGTCTCTCCGGATGCGCTCATTATGCCGGAGATGTCCGCCGTGCAGCCTGCTCCCGGGCAGCGCATGCGCTCGAGGGCGGAGATGATGCCGCCGGACGATACGGTGGAGGCGCTCAGCAGCACTCCGTCCTCGGCAAGCTCGCGCACCACCTCGAAGCAGTCCATGAGGTAGTCGGGATCGTCGACCTGGGGGCATACGCCGCCGCTGAAACCGAGGCCGCAGGCAAGCTGGGAGCCGCCCAGACGGTAATCCGAGGTGTCGAACGGCACGTAGGCTATCCAGCTCTGGGCATCGGGATGGAAGGCATCGTCCACCAGCAGCGGCGCGCCGGAGAACGGCGTGGAAAAGCGCAGGTCGAACCGGCCCCTTTCGCAGCCGATGCGGCGGATGGAAACCCTGAGGGTATCTACATAATCTGCGACTGCCTCGACGGAGGCGTAGAATGCGGCCATGTCCCCCACCCAGTCGGGATTGAAGGACCATTTGGCGGTAAGGGCGAGGTCGTCGAGGCGGAAGTTGCCGCTGCGCCAGACGGTGTCTATGATTGCCGTGGCGATGCGGGCGCGGGCGCACTGGGAGGCGAAAGGCACGGGCGTGTGGCGTCCCTGGGCAAGGACGGTGCCGAGATATTCGCCGATACGGGAAGACTCCAGGCTGAAGGTGAAGGGCGCGGGATCGAAGGTCTCATCGACTATGGCGGGACCCGGCTCCCCCGGCTCGAGCGGCTTTTCCATCACCGGCGACAGAATCTCCGCGGGAGTAAGCTCCTGCGGGACTCCGTCGATGACGTATTTTGAATGCAGCACCTGGGTCATCACTGCAAATATAAGCAAATTATCTCGAAACGAGAGCGCCCCTGCCGGCATCATTTGCACGGTAGTGGGGAGCGTAGAGGGATTCTATCTCCACCGCCGGCATCTGGAAGCTTCCTTCCTGGGTCACGAAGAACTCTTCCGTGATGGTGGTGTTCTCCTCGGGATAGCTGTCGAACCAGTATTCCGTCTTGTCCGACAGCACGTTGCGGTATCCGTGAGGAGTGAAACTCCAACCGCCGTAACTCATGGGCCTGAGCCACCAGCCGTAGTGGCCTGAGAGCTGGTCCACGGGACGCAGGGAGGCAGGACGGGGAGCCGTAAGGCGCACGAAGCTGCGGTTCTCCTCGTTCCAGATGCTGTACGTGGCAAGGACGCGGTCTCCGGTCTTCACCACATCGCCCTCGTTCAGCACTTTGCCGTTGCAGGTGAAGACGCGCGCCACGGTGAATCCGTTGCCGGCCGCCTTGACCTCGGGGAAAGGCTTGGTGAACGTGGTGCTGAGGAGTATGACCTTGGTCTGGAGAGTCTCGGGAGTGCCACGGAGCACTGCCGCTATGGCCTCTATGTATGCGGCGTCTTTCTCCCACTGCTGGGTCTCCTTCTGGATCATCAGCCAGAGACGTATGCCCTCTGCGGTGCTGCGCGCCTGCCCGGCATATGCCGCAGGCTTGCCGGAGGCGTTCTTCCCCCAGTCGGCGGCGGAAGTCATGAGGTTGCAGAGGAGAGTATGTGCGTACAGTTCGCTCTCCATCAGGCCCCTCCAGGGCATCACGGCGTTGGGATAGTAGCATCCGCCGGACCTGTGGGCGACGGCATACTGCAGCAGGGACTCCACGTCGGCGTCGTACGAACGCACGATGCAGCGGCGTATGTTCAGGCCCCAGGCCTTCGCCAGGGTCTTGCCTTCCGGCAGGGTGATGAGAAGCTGAAGGGTACGCAGGCGGCGGGCCTTGGCGAGTATCATTCCGTTGAGGCCGCGGGCCGACGAAGGCGTGAGGTAAGCCTTGACGTCTTTCTTGAACTGGCGGAACACCTTGCCTCCGGGCGCGCTGAACGGCACATCCGGATAGAGTGCGCGCGTATGCAGATAGTTCTCGAAGGAGACCACGCCCATCCACCAGGGACGTCCGACGCGGTTGAAGTAACTCTCGTCCAGATACTTGACAGCGGCGGTAAGGTCCAGGGACGACAGGTCGGCCTCGGGCATCAGCGCGAAACGCTGAAGGAGCGCAGCGGTGACCACGGGAGACGTCTCCATGCCCTCGAACCAGGAGAATCCGCCGGACTGGGTCTGGCATGCCGTTATCTTCTCCATGATGCCGGCGAGCTCGTCGTCGGACAGGCCCTTCGCCCCCACACGGCGTGCGATAATATTGGAATAGTAGGCCTCGGTGAGGTCGAGGACGTTCTGGCTCCTGGGCTCGATGCTGTCGGGGATGGCCTCGCGTATCATGGCGAGTATGTCGCGCTCCACCGGCACGAGCGCCGAGGCGTCGGCATTGACGAACAGTCCGCGGAGCTCGGAAATGAGCGCATCGCGGTCGGCTCCGGCAAGGAGCACTGCGGAATGGGCCTCCGTAAGCGTCTGGAGGGCTTTCTTCGCAGGGATGGTGACGAACATGGCGTCCGAGCCGAGGCCGGAGTCGTCCGCCGTGAAGCTCACGAGCAGTCCGAGAACGTCTATGCCCTCGGGCACGTCGAAGGCCTCGGAGAACGGCACGCTGCCGCCGGCCGGAATGGTGATAACGGAGGATTTGGCACCGATCACAGGGGCGGTCTTATAGTCCGCGCCGTTGAAGAACTTCACGCTCACGCGGCCGGAAATGTCATCTGCGGTACTGTTGGACAGGGTCGCCCTGGCGGTATATTCGTCTCCCGCATAGAGGAACAGGGGCTGGACCACAGACACCTTTACGGGGATGGAAACCTTCATTTCGCGGCGCAGGACGGCGTTTTTCATGCCCTCGCCGTGGGCGAACAGCTGTACGTAGTATGTGGAGAGACGGTCGGAACCGGTGAACCTGAGTTCGACGGTGCCGTCGCTGCCGGAGCGGAGGGCGGGCTCCCATGCCATGGTCGCGCCGAAGTTCTCACGCACATGGACATCGGCCTCGGGGGCGGGGGCTGAATCGTCGGAGACCATTTCCACCGCGGCTTCTTCCACCATCATTGCATCGGCGAACACCTCGGCCTTGGCTGCGCTGCCGGCCGCACGGGACAGGGCCCTTGCGCTCCTGTATTCGACTATGTCGTTGTGCCAGGACGTACCCGTGTAACCGCAGACGTTGTTGTAGCTCACGTAAGGCTCGGGCTTGCGCATGGGCTTGACCTGGTTCCAGACGTTGGACTGGATTTCTTCGGTGGCCTTGTCGAAGACAGTGGCCGCGCACTCTATCCCGGGAGCCGTCGCAATGAGCAGCGAGCACTCCTGGCCGGGATGGGCAAGGTCTGTGAAGCGGGTGAACGACAGGGGCAGTTCCTCCACGATGACGGGGAGCTTGATGGTGCGCGAATAGCTGTGGCACTTGCCCTTGTGGAAGAAGAGTATGTTGAGGGTGAGCGACTCTGGATATCCGGCCTTCCTGGAATAGGAGATGGTCTTGAGAGAGCCGGCCTCACCACGTTTGCCCTTGAGCGTAACTATCTGGTGCTCAAGCAGTACGTTACCGCTTCCTATGAGCTCGACAACAGCCCAGACGGGGCCGTCGGTGGAACCGAACTGCACAGCGATGTCTTCTCCGCCGAGATCCTTGAAGAAGGCCACCACGTCCATGTCGAGGGCAGTGTCGCCGTCCTCGGCCTTCACGAAGGTGTATTCAACGCTGCTCTTGGAAAGGCTGCCGTCGGCAAGCTTCGCAGTGGCATATACCTTAAGTTTATACAAGCCGGATGGACGTCCCTTGAGGTCTATGTCTTTGATCTCTCCGCTGCCGGCCTTGCCGCTCAGCACGCTCTTGCCGTCTTCCGTGGTGATCTCGTAGAAGATCTCCAGGGCCTCGCGTACAAGGCCTCCGGTGTTGAACTGCAGGCGCGCGAAGCTGTCGCGGATTATCCAGTTCGCCCCTCTGGACCAGCCGTCGCCGCTTGTGGTGTAGCGGCCCTCAACCCTGTTCAAAAGGCTGACACTCAGGGGGATGCTGGTATTGATATACTTGAAGGTTGAGAACTCCAGGGTCTCGCCGGTGTCGTCGGAAACGGTGACGGTGACGGGATATCCGTAGTAGCTGCGGCTCCTGGAGAGCTGGAGGTCGAAGGAGAAGCTGCCGTCGGGCCTGAGCTCCAGCTCGCCGTCCTTCTCGCCCTGTATCGAGTAATACGCACGCACGTTGCCGAGATTGTGACCCGAGTACGAAACCACCTTTCCGCTGAATTTCACCAGGTCTCCGGGAAGGTAGAGCCGGTTGTCGGAATCCCATGTGAGTTCGAAGGTAGGCAGGACGAATTCATCCACACGCACGTAAGTCTCGCCGATGGAGTTCTTGCCGTCGAACACCTCGATGCGGAACCTGCCGCCTCGCGATATGCCGGAAAGAGCGAAGCTCCCGTCTATGGAGCCCATATCATTGGTTTTCAACGTCTTCGTGGCGATGGAATTGCCCTGGGTGTCGTACAGTTCCACCCTCAGCTCCCTGCCGGCCTCCACCAGGGTATAGCTGTACGTACCCTTGTAATACACTGCCTTGAAATGCAGGGCCTCGCCGGGGTTGTACGCACCGCGGTCGGTCAGCACGAGGGCCCTGGCGCTCTGGTAGTTGACGGGTTCCTCGGCCTTGCCGGGGTTGGGGGTGTAGAGGCGTATGTGCTGGGAGAGGCGCAGGCGGCCGTTTTCCGTAAGCACGGCCTTGAGCTGCATGCTCCGGTAATCGTCCTTGGCAAGATAATGGTCGAAGGACTTGGGCAGGGGGGTGAATCCGTCAAGCGCTATGCCCTCCTCCCTGCCGAGCTCCTTGCCGTCCGCATCCATGAGGATGAATCCGCATTTGGATACCGGGCGGCCTGTCTCGGAATCGGCCACGAAGACGCCGTAACCGTCTTTTATGGCACGCAGGGCGATGGAAAGGGTATGCTTGACGTAGAGGGTGGTATTCTGGCAATCGCCGGACTTGCAGACTATGGTGTAATCGCCGTCGTCAAAATCGGGCAGCTGTACGGTAACGACATCGGTCTTGTAATAACTGCCCGTCTTGTTTACCGCATCTGTCTTCCATACCTGTTTGTCGCCCTTGAGCACGCTCACCTGGAACGACTTTACGTTGCGAAGGCTGGCGGTGAGGGTGCGGTCGATCGCGTTGGCGTCGATGGATTTGGCGTCCAGGTCCTCAATCATCACCTTCACCTGGGTGCAGCAGTCGGCGATGAGCTTTTCGTCGCCGGTATAGCGGGCGCGGTCTGTCTCGAATGTGGCGCAGCGGGCGCGCAGGGCCTTGAAATCGTCGGATGTGGAACTCTTCTCGCTGCGGAGCATGCTGAACTCACGGCTCAGGCGCTTCTGGCGGGCAAGCATAGTGACCGCCTTGGTTCCGTATTTGTTGACATAGTCCCCGAACATATTGTAAGCAACTGTGTCGTAATGCTTTGCGCACTCGGTGTACTCCATGAGCGCCTCTTCGGGGTACTTGCCTTCATAGTATTCGTCTGCGGGGCCGCCCCCGTTGCCGAGGAACATGCTCCATAAGACGTATTCATAATCGTTGTGGATGAACTTGAGAAGGGCCTTGGAATAGACCTGCCCCGTGACGGCGCCGTCGCGGGTATAGAATTCGGGGTTGGACGAGGCGGTGAGGGCATCCTTGAACTCCTCGGCGAAGCTGTCGTTCTTCTCTTCGTTCCAGTAACGGCGGTTGTGGAAGTAAACGGCCACCGGCTCTCCGAGCTCCTCGACCTCTAGGGAGAATGCGTCGTTGAGCTTGCTGCGGTCCTTCCAGTTGATGGTGGCACCTACGGAGGCGTAGCGCTCGCCGGCGTCGTAGAAGTCCCACGCAAGATGCTGTTTCACAGCCTCTTTCTTGATGGCGTCCAGGGCTTTGAGCTGGTCTTGCGGTTTGTCGGCTTTCTCTGCCTTGTAGTATGTTTTCCAAAGGCTGACCAGTGTGTGGCCCTCGGAATCCTTGGTTTGGGCGAATGACATCAGAGTTGAGAGAATCAGTGCAAGGGTTAGCGTTAATCTTTTCATATGCCTTCGATGTATGAAACGGCTTCGGATGCAACGTAAGTGCTCCCGCCTATGTAAATTATCGGATCCTTGAGGCCCCGTGCCTCCAGGAGGGCCTCCCGGACGCCGTCTGCGACGGAGCCCGAGCGGACGGTATCCAGTTGTTTCAAGTTCAGTGCCAAATCGTCCATGCACATGGCTCGCGGAGTGCGGGGCACCACCAGGAAATACCTGGCGTCCCCCGGCATGAGCCGCACTATGCCCGGGACGTCTTTGTCCGCCATGGCCCCGTATACGACGATCAGGGGGCGTTTGGGGTCGCTCCCGCGAAGGGCCTCGAGGCGCGAGAAATTGTATTCCAGCGCCGGCGGATTATGGCCGATGTCGCAGATGACGAGGGGGTCTTCCATGAGTTTCTCCCACCTGGCGCGAAGGCCTGTGAGTTCCGCGGCATGCTCGAGCGGACCGGGGCCGTTCCACTGCCCGAGTATGCTCAGGGCGGCGTATGCGGTGCGTATGTTGGGACCGCACTGCGGCAGCTCTCCGGGGAAATCCTCCGCGAAGTACAGCGGACAGCCCTTTTCTGCGGCGGTGCATTCGAAGACGGGGGTGGTCTCATCGTCCCTGCCCCATACCAGGGCGGGCACTCCGGGTTTGAAGATGCCGGCCTTCTCGGATGCTATGGATGCGCGGTCGGGCCCCAGAAGCTCGCAATGGTCCAGGCCTATGGACGTGACGACGCTGATTTCCGGGGTGATTATGTTGGTGCTGTCCAGCCTGCCGCCGAGGCCGGTCTCGATCACGGCAACGTCCACGCCCTGCGCGGCAAACCAGCTGAAAGCCATGCCGGTGGTGATTTCGAAGAAAGTCAGGCCATCGGAGAAAGGCTCGCTGCGGTCCAGGAAATCCAGCACCTCCTCCCTGGAAATCATGCTCCAGCCGTCCGCGGTTATGATTTTCATGCGCTCCCGGAAGTCCAGGAGGTGGGGCGATGTGTACAGCCCCACGCGCAGGCCGTTGGCGGCAAGCGCCGCAGCCGTCATGGAGCAAACCGTACCCTTGCCGTTCGTGCCGGCCACGTGTACGGTGCGGAATCGCAGCTGCGGGTCTTCCAGCCGGCCGCAGAAGGCGCGTATGGCCCCGAGTCCGGGCTTGTATGCATCGGACGAGAAGCCTGCGTTCTGCACGCTGTTGTGGCGGGCAAACAGTTGCGATATCCTTTCTTCGTATGTCATCCTACAGGTTGCGTCCGAAGAAATCGGTGAGTTTGAGGTAAAGCTGCTCGCGCCAGGGGCCGATCACGTTGTGCTCGCTGCGCGGATAGGGATAGTAGTCGGGCAGGACGTTGTTCTCTACGCAGGACTGCATGAAACTCAGCGAGTGGATTGGCAGCACCGTGCCGTCCTCCATGCCCTGGCATATCAGCAGGCGCCCCTTCAGGGAGCCGACCTTGTCTGTGAGCGACGTGCGTGCGAAACCCTCGGGGTTGGTGCCGGGATTGTCCATATAGCGCTCGCCGTACATCACCTCGTACCATTTCCAGTCTATGACGGGGCCTCCTGCGCAACCGGCCTTGAACAGCTCCGGATGCGAAGTCATGAGGGTGATGGTCATGAACCCGCCGTAGCTCCAGCCAACCACGCCTATGCGGTTTTCATCGACCCAGCCCTCCCGGATGAGGGTTTTGATGCCCTCGACCTGGTCTGCCGTCTCCGCGACGCCGCACTGGCGGTTGATTGCGCGCGAGTAGGCGTATCCGTGATTGTCGGTACCCCTGTTGTCCTGGATGTACATCACATAGCCCTTCTGGGCCATCAGCAGCTCCCAGTAACGCACCTTGCCGAGCCAGGAGTCGGTCACCATCTGGCTCTTGGGGCCGCCGTAAACGTAAACTATCAGGGGATACTTCCGGGACGGGTCGAAGTCCGCAGGCTTGATGAGGCGGTAGTGGTTCTCGAACGCGGGATCCGCAGAAGGCACCGTGCCGAATTCAACCGTAACAGGGGCGTAGGGCACCATGGGGTCCGGCGATTCGTACAGTTCCCGCACGAATTTGCCGTCTGAAGTGCGGAGTACGGTCTTTCCGGGCACATCGACGGCGCTCCAGCTGTCTATGAAGCGGGTGCAGTCGGGGCTGAGGGACACCTGGTGCCAGCCGCTTTCAGGCGTGAGGCGCTCGGGCTTGCCGATGCGGACCTTGGAGAGCCGGTTCTGCCTGCGGCCGCTCGTGAGCTTGCCGAGCCTGACCCGGAAGAGATGGCTCTCCGCGGGCGAGACCTCGGCCGACATATAATAAACGTATGTGCCGTCGTTGCCGGCGTAGCTGACGTCTGCGCTGCATGAAGTCAGGCGCCTGACGCCGCCCTGCATGTCGCAAAGGTACAGCTGGTCCCAGCCGTCGCGCAGGTCTGTGCTGTACACGAAGAAGTCGGTGCCCTTTATGAAGGAGACGCCGTCACGGGGCTCCACCCAGGTGGCGTCGTGCTCGCTGAAAAGAGTGCGCACGAAGCTGCCGTCGGAGGCGTCGTAAACGTTGAAGTTGAGGTCGTGCTGGCTGCGGTCCAGGACCTGCACGAGCAGCTGCGAGCCGTCCGGGGTCCAGGTGACTCCCGCCAGGTAGCGTTCGTCCGTGAAATCCGTGACAGCCAGGGTGTTGAGCACGTTGCCGAGAGTGTCGCAGACGCAGAGGGAGACATGCTCGGACGGCATGCCGTTCATGGGGTAGCGTATGCTCTTGAGGCTGCCGGTGCGGGTGCTGATATCCAGCAGCGGGAATTCGCTGACTGCGGATTCGTCAACCCGGTAAACTGCGAGCAACGAACCGTCGGGAGAGGGATAGAAGCCCTGTTTGATGCCGAACTCGTTGCGGGACGGAATCTTGCCGTAGCTTACCGCCGGCCCGTCGGATGTGGGGAGTACGGGGATGCTGACGGGGCCGAACATGCCCCTGGGAGCCTCTTCCAGAAGCTCTGACCCTGAACTCCAGCCGTAGAACCTGCGGGCTGGACGTATGTAGGAGCTGTTTACGTCTTTGCAGCTGAGCATGCCGCCGCCGGGAGTGCCGACCGTTACGGACTTGATGACGGTGCGGCCGTCGCCGGCGAATGCGGAGGTGGTGCACAGGAATGCGGCGGCGACGGCCGCGGCTAAGGCTATTCGTTTCATACAGATACAAAGATATCAAAAAATATTGCTATTTTCGCATCCGTGAGATACAGAATGGACTTGTCATACAACGGCGCCGGATTCTGCGGCTGGCAGATACAGCCCGGCATGCCCACCGTGCAGGGAGAGCTCGAGTCGGCCCTCGCCACCCTGCTCCATTCCGATGTGGGAGTGACGGGTGCCGGACGCACGGACACAGGCGTCCACGCCCTGCACTACACCGCCCATTTCGACTCCGACTCCCCCTTCGACTGCGCCCAGCTGAGATACAAGCTGAACGCCATCCTGCCCAAGGGGGTGAGCGTAAGCGCGATCGCTCCCGCCGCCCCTGATTTCCACGCGCGCTTCAGCGCCGTGAGCCGCAGCTATACCTATTACCTGCACAGGGTAAAAGATCCGTTCCTGGACGACAGGTCGTACTTCTTCGGGTATCCCGACGTGGACTTCGACCTTATGAACCGCTGCGCTTCCCTGCTGCTGGGCAGGCATGATTTCTCCTGCTTCGAGAAGAGCGGAGGAGACAACAAGACCTCCGTCTGCACCGTCACGAGAGCCGAATGGACGCAGTGCGGGCAGGATATCTCCGCCGCCCCAGACAGCTGCTGGCGCTTCGACATAGAGGCCGACAGGTTCCTGCGCAACATGGTTCGCGCCATAGTGGGGACTCTGCTGGAAGTCGGCCGCGGCAGGCGTACGCCGGAGAGCTTCGCCTCCCTGGTGCTGCCGGTGGAGGAGGTGCCCGGAGGGGCCGGGCATGACGGCGGCGGCAGGCAGGTGCGCCGCAGCGAGGCGGGAGAATCGGTTCCCGCCCACGCCCTGTTCCTCAGGGATGTCAGGTATTAAGCCTCGAAAAAGCTGAAATGCACGCGCCCGTAGCAGCGTTCCTTCACGAAGTTGGGATGCGCCGCGAAGGAGTGTTCGTCGCCGTGTTCCAGGATGAAATAGCAGCCCGGATGCAGGATGCCGGCGCCCAGGACCTTGTCCGGAATTGTCTCCAGGCCTTCAAGGGCATAAGGCGGATCTGCGAACACTATGTCGAATTTCTCGCGGCAGATGGGGATGAAATCGAACACGTTGGAATGCACCACGGTTACGTTGGAGAGCCCCAGACGGGCCGCCTCCGACTTTATGAAACGGGCATTCTCCCTCTGCATCTCCACGCACCATACATGCGCGGCGCCGCGCGAAGCGAACTCGTAAGAGACCGCCCCGGTGCCGCCGAAGAGGTCGAGGACCTTGAGGTCTTCGAATTCGTACTCGTTGCCCAGGATATTGAAAAGCCCCTCCCTCGCGAAATCCGTGGTGGGACGGGCCTTGTAACCCATGGGAGGATAGATGGTCTTGCCCTTGAGGCGTCCTCCGATTATTCTCATAACGTCTCCACCGCCTTGAAATAGCGGTACAGGGCCATCTCGTCTTCTTCCGCCAGGGGATGGAGGAAGCTGATGGTGGTGACCTCGGGGTTGAGCTGCAGCGACTTCATCGCATAAAATATATAGTACTGCGCCGTTGTGAAGTCGGGTGCCTGGTATTCGTTCGCCAGCAGGAGGCTCTTGCCCTGGGCTATCGCGAGCGACAGGACTCCGTCCTGCCAGGAGCAGAGCAGCTTGTTGTACTCCGGGCATTCGTGCAGGCGCTCGAGAATACCCAATATCCCGGGCGGGACATCCGTTCCGCTCGGGATACTGTATATCAGGACCGCGCCGTAGCGAGGTATCTGCCTGTATGCGACACCGGTGTCCTCTGCCAACGGGGCGACCTCCTGCAACGCCTCACGCGCCGACCCGGGGTCGAAGAAGTTGACAGGAACCAGGGTAAACACTGCTACTCCCAGTTGCCGGCGTTGTTGTTGGGGGCGGTGACGCTGCCAACCTGCAGGCCTTCGTATTTGTTCTGGTCGCGACGGTCTGAGTCGAGGTTGATTCTCAGCTGGTTGTCAAGGCCCTTGAGGAGGAGCTTGTAAGGCATGCGGGCCTCGAACAGAGGCACGGGAACACCGGATACCATACGGATGTCGGATTCCATTTCCACAGGGGCGCCGCCGGAGAACGGGATGGTCTTGAGGGAGTCGATGCAGAAGTCGGGACGGCTGATGAACAGGGTGTCCTTGACGGGAATCTGGGTGACGATGGAGAAGACGAGGTTCTCATCTCCCGCCTGGTACATTTCATAGAGCTTCTCGGGAGTGATCTTGCGGTTTGCCTTCTTGACTTTCTCTGTATGCGCCCAGGCGAGGGAGTCGTCTGCGGAACCGATCTGGAGAACGAAGGACATCTTGCCGTTCTCGTAGAAGTTCTTGAGGGAGTCGAGAGTGGAGAGGAACTTGCCGTTCTCACTCTTGTAGGCTACCTGGAGGGTGCGGATGTCTTTAAGACGCTGGATTGCGACGGCCTCGCGGCGCTCTTTCTGCTTGTTGAAGTTTACGGGCTTCATGATGCTGCCATAGATGGCGTAAACCAAAGCCACGATAGCGCAGAGGAGGACAATCTCGAGAATGATCTTAACTACTTTGTTCATTGTATGGTTTTTTTATTTGATTCCAAATCCGGACAAAGTTATAAAATTGATTTATCAAATGCAATAATATTGCTAAATTTGCGTCGTGAAAGCCAGCGAAAGAATACTCTTGTTGAACAAATGGATAGATGAGGCGCGCACTGTCTGCACCGTCTGCCACACCCACCCCGACGGCGACGCCATCGGCAGCAGCGTGGCGGCATACAGCTATCTGACGTCCGGCAGGAACAAGAAAGTCTCGCTGCTGCTTCCCGACGCGCATCCGCAGTCTATAGACTTCCTGCTGGAGGGCATAAGCCCGCAGGTCGGAACCGCCGCCGCACTGGAAGGCTGCGACCTCCTCATCTGCCTGGATTTCAACACCTTCAGCCGTACCGAGGCGCTTGCTGACGCATGCCGTTCCTTCTCCGGTCACAAGGTACTCATAGACCATCACGAATCCCCCGACACCGCGGCCTTCGACCTCTGCTTCAGCAGCACCGCCGTCTCATCGACCTGCGAGCTGCTGTTCGATATACTGATGCAGATGCCCGGCATCGACTCGGACGCCTCCCGCCTCCCGGCACGCGCCGCATACGCCCTGATGGCCGGCATGACCACAGACACCAACAACTTTGCGAATTCCGTCGGTCCCGGGACCCTCGGCATGGCGTCCGCCCTGCTGCAGGCCGGTGTTGACCGCCAGGACATCCTCGACCATCTCTATTCCAGCGGCCGCGAAGAGCGCCTGCGGGCCCTCGGGGACATCCTGTCCAGACGCCTTGTCATCATACCGGAAGGCGCCGCCATAACGGTACTCACAAAAGACATCCAGGACGGGTACGCCCTGATCGACGGAGAGACCGAGGGCTTCGTGAACATCCCCCTGGAAATCAAGGGCGTACGGCTCAGCATCTTCGTGCGCCAGGAAGAGGAGGGCATGTTCCGCGTGTCCATCCGTTCAAAACGGGGCACATCCGCGAGGCGCCTTGCCGCAAGCGCCTTCCACGGAGGCGGCCACGAGCAGGCCGCAGGCGGCAAGATACTCATCCCAGGAGACGTTCCCTCCGCATCTGCGGCCGAGGCTTTCGTACGCTCGGTAACGGCACGGTTCCTGCAGGAAAAAGACGCTGCTGAACAATGAAAATGAAGAAATACATAATAATCGCCATCGCGCTCTTCGGCATCATAATCGGCTGCGGGCGCACCGTAACCACCAGCCAGCACGAAGCCGACCAGCGCAGCTTCAACGCCTGGGTTCACGTGCAGAAGGAGCTGCATCCCGAGTATCTCTGGCAGCAGACTCCGCTCGGCAGCTGGCTACTCGAGGAGGAGACCGGCAAAGGAGAGCTCGTCACCGGCACCGAGGACACGCTTTATATAAGGGTGAACTACACTTCCCGCTCCACTAACGGGACCATCAGCAACACCAACAGCGCCAAAATCGCCCAGCAGCTCGGAACTTACAAGGAGTCGAATTATTACGGCCCTTCCGTAATGTACATGGGTGGCATCTACGCCGGCATTGAAGAAATCATCACCGGCATGCGCGACGGCGGTCGCCGCAAGGTCGCCGTTCCCGGCTGGCTCCTCACCTACACCCGCTACGACTCGCCCGAAAAGTACCTCAACGATTCCACTTCCAACGCTCCTGTGATTTACGACATCGAGCTTGTGGACCACTTCCGCAACGTGAAGCAATGGGAGCTCGACTCCGTCGCCCGCTATCTCACTCGCACTTTCCCCTACAAGTTCGGGAAGGACCCCGTGAAGGCCAGGGCCGATTCCGCCGGAGCGCACGGCTTCTATTACGCCCAGATCCGCAAGCCTTCAAAATCAGTCCAGCTCAAGGACACCACGGTCTCTATCAACTATGTCGGCAGGCTGCTCAACGGCCGGGTCTTCGACACCACCATAAGGGACACCGCAATCTACTACGGCCTGTACAACAGCAGCAGGACCTATGAGCCCGCGTCCGTCAAGATCGGCACCAAATGGTCGGACACCAAACTCAATTCCAGCAGCGTGATCGAAGGCTTCGCCCGCACCGTTTACAGGATGTCCCCAGGCGAAAAAGGCAGCGGCATCTTCTGGTCCAACCTGGGCTACGGCACCAGCGGTTCCGGTTCCTCAATACCGTCCTACGCCCCTTTGCGCTTCGACATAGAACTGGTCAGCAAATAACGACAGATGGCAGATTCATCCGCCGCGCCGCTTGAACTCGGCACAGAAAAAATAGGCACGCTGCTGCGAAAGTACGCCGTCCCGGGAATCATCGCCCAGACGGCGGCTTCGCTGTATAACATGGTCGACAGCATATACATCGGCCATATCCCGGATGTCGGCCCCTATGCGATCTCCGGCCTCGCGGTGACGTTCCCGCTCATGAACATCAGCATTGCCCTGGGCACCCTTGTGGGCGTGGGAGCCATGACGCTCATCTCCATCCTGCTCGGCCAGAAGAACTATCAGACCGCAGGCAAGGTGCTGTCCAACGCGCTGTCCCTCAACACTATAATCGGCATAGTGTTTACGATTGTGACGCTCGCCTTCCTGGATCCCATACTCTATTTCTTCGGGGCCAGCGAGCGCACCATACCCTTTGCCAGGGACTACATGACCATCATCATCCTCGGCAACACATTCGCGCACCTGCTGCATGGATTCAACGGTATCATACGCTGCTCCGGGCATCCCAAGACGGCTATGGGCCTGACGCTGTTCACCGTCATCTCCAACGCCATACTCGACCCCATCTTCATTTTCGCCCTCGGGCTCGGAATCAAGGGAGCCGCCATCGCCACCGTGCTCTGCCAGCTCATCGCCCTAGTTTATACCTTCAAGTTCCTGGCAGACAAAAAGCACTTCCTGCACTTCTCCAAGCCGCTTTTCCGCCTGGAAGGAAGGGTCGCGAAGCAGTCGCTCGCAATTGGCGTGGGGCCGTTCATGATGAACGTCGCGGCCAGCCTGGTCGCCCTGTTTGTGAACCAGCAGCTACGCAAATACGGCGGCGACCTGGCGATCGGGGCTTACGGTATAGTCAACCGCTTCGTCATGCTCTTCGCCATGATATGCATGGGCTTCAACCAGGGGCTGCAGCCCATCGCGGGCTACAATTACGGGGCGCGGCAGTATAAGCGCGTAAGGGAAATCTTCGTGCTCACGGCAAAGTGGGAGGTTCTGGTAACGACCGTATGCTTCCTCATCGCCATGTTCATCCCGGAGGTGGCGGTCGGCATGTTCACCAACGACCCGGAGCTCAAAGCGCTCGCCGCCAGAGGCCTTCGCATAATGAATTCAGGCTTCGCCCTGGTAGGCTTCGGCATGGCGTCCGGCAACTTCTTCCAATGCCTCGGGATGGTGAAGAAATCCATCTTCCTGTCCCTTTCGCGCCAGCTCCTGTTCCTGCTTCCGTTCATCTATACCCTTCCCCTTTGGTTCCAGGAAACCGGAGTCTGGATCAGTTTCCCCATCTCAGACATCCTCAATATTATCGTCTCCGCAATACTAATCGCAGACATTTTCAAGAAATTCAAACGCCTCAAGGACGGTGAGGAGGCATCCTCGCTCGGCGGCGCCGTATAGTTTATGGAGAAGAGCTTGATAATCACCATCGGCCGTCAGTTCGGCAGCGGGGGCAAGCAGATCGCCTCGGCAATAGGAGAGCGTCTCGGCATTCCCGTTTACGACCAGGAACTCATCGTGAAAGCCGCTGACAAAAGCGGCCTCAGCCCCGAATTCCTCAAGAAATCCGACGAACACCGCCACCTCTTCGGCCTCGGCGGCATCCTGAGCATAGGCAGGTTCTGGCACAACACCGGCAACCTGATGGACGACAACGAAATCTTCCGCATTCAGAGCGAGGCCATCCTCGACCTCGCCCGGAAAGGCAGCGCCGTATTCGTGGGGCGCGCTTCGGACTACGTGCTCAGGGACATGGATACGGTGAACGTATTCATCCACGCCCCGTTCGAAGTCCGCACCAAAAGGATTGCCGAGCGGCTTGGCCTCACGCCCAAGGAAGCCGCGGCCGAAGTGGAGAAGAGAGACAGGATACGCAAGGAATACTACAATCTCTTCACCCTCGGCGACAACTGGGGCGTCGCATCGAATTACGATCTCTGCCTGGACTCCTCCCGCCTCGGCATAGAAGGTTCGGCTGAGCTGATAATCAGCTTTGCCAAAGAAACGGGAAGGATCTGATTACTGCCTGCCCACCCAGTCCGCTATATCGGCCAGGACTTCTTCCGACATGGTTTCCTCTATTGTGGCGTATTCCGTACCCAGGCCCGTGGTGCAGTGCTGGAAGAGGTGATTGAGGCCAGGATAGAGGCGGCAGTCGGCATGGGGGCAGAGAGTCTCCACCTTGCTGAGGTTGAACTCCGGAATGACCTGATAGTCTTTTGAGCCGTTGAGTGCCAGCACCGGGCACTCGATGCGTCCCAGATACGGCGCCGGATCCAGGGTGACGAAGTACTTGCCCCAAACACCCGTTTTCTTTGTCTGCATTGTTATCAGCTTCGCCCCGATCTTGGCTGCTGATTCGGGCGCGCCCTGGAGCATGAGCATCTTCGTGGTCTGGCGGAGGAGCGTGCTGTCGCCCCTGTCGGCCATACCGGCAAGGCTGACTATGAAATCGGGAGTGCCGTCGTCGGGATTCCCGGCGCCGGCGAGCATAAACGCTATGGTACCGCCCTCGCTGTGGCCGATAACGCCCACTTTCCCGAAGCCCCTGCCTCGCAGATAGCGCACCGCAGCGGCCGCATCAGTCGCGAAGTCGGCGGTGGTGGCGTCGGCAAAGACACCGGTGGAGCCACCGCACTCGCGGTCGTCATACCTCAGGGAAGGGATGCCGGAGCGAGCCAGGGCGTCTGCCAGCACTGCAAATGGCTTGTGGCCCATGATAGTCTCGTCGCGGTCCTGCTTGCCGCTGCCGGAGACCATTACAACCACGGGTGAATCCTGATTATCGGCCAGGCAAAGAGTGCCGGCGAGGGTGATTTCGCCGTTGCTGAAAGTAACTTCTTCCGTCGAATAGGGGAAGGGTTCCTCAGGAGTCTGCGGACGGTTGCGTACAAGGGGACCGCGTGCCAGCGCCAGCGGGGTCTTTGCCCCCAGCTGGCTGAATTTTCCTATGAGGGAATCATTCTGAAGGGTGCCCTGGAAAGAGGCGCCAGGCCCTCCGGGAATCTTTACTTTCAGTTTGATGGATTCTTCAGTCACCTCTTTGATATCCGCCTTCAGGCCAAAAGCCTCCTGGTCCGGGGAATCCATCGTACAGGTGTCGCCGAGATGGAGAACCATGGCGATACCCGCTATGTCGAGCTGGCCGTGCCAGGTTCCGCGCAAGCTGTCGGGGACGGTCTTGGGCGCGCTTGTGCACATTACCGCAAGGGCCGCGGTAGCAACAAGGATAAAGAATCGTTTCATATTGATTTTCGATTAATTTTCGGCAAATATAATAAATATTTTTCGAATATTAATACAAATACTATCAAAAAAGAAGAGTCGGGCTACAGGCCTTTTGCCTTGGCCTCGTCCCACAGGACGTCCATTTCCGCAAGGGTAGCGTCCGCCAGTGTACGGCCCTCGCCGAGGATGCCGGCCTCCACGTAGTTGAAGCGGCGGCGGAACTTGCTGCACGCACCGCTCAGCGCCGCCTCCGGGTCAACCACGTACAGCCTCGCCGCATTTATCACCGCAAACAGCAGATCCCCGAATTCCTCCGTCTTTCTGGATGCCCGATCAGCGTCGTGCATGACAGAGGCTGCGGCGGACGATTCCGGGAAAGCGGAGGCAGGATGAGGGCCGGCAGGCTGTGGCCGCCCATGGCCACATGAATGGGAGGGGCCCACGCTTGCGTGGGAGGGATGGAGCGAAGCGGAAGCCTGCCGGCCCTCATCCTGCGGAGCGAAGGAATCGTCCGCCGCAGCGCAGGCCTCGCGGGCCTCGGAGACCTCCTCCAGGACCTTCGGCCAAACGTCCTCCGGCTTCTCCCAGTCGAAGCCGCATCCCCGCGCCTTCTCCTGCATCGACATAGCCTTCAGCAGCGCCGGCATACTGTCCGGAATGCCGCTCATGACCGTCTTGTTCCCACCCTTCTCCTTAGCCTTCACAAGTTCCCAGGTATCGGCAATCTCCTTTGCCGTAGTAGGCTTCCCCGCCTCCGGACCGAACACATGGGGATGACGGAAGACCATCTTGTCGCACACCTTGTTCAGGCTGTCCGCAATGTCGAACAGCCCCTGCTCCTGAGCGATCCTGGAATAGAACACCAAATGGTACAGAAGGTCCCCAATCTCCTTGCAGACTGCAGCAGAATCGGCCTTCAGGATAGCGTCGCTCAGCTCATACACCTCCTCCTCCGTCAGCGGACGAATAGATTCCATCGTCTGCTCGGCATTCCACGGACACTGCTCCCGGAGAGCGTCCATTACATCAAGAAGCCGCTCAAAAGCGGCTAATTTTTGTTCTTTACTATTCAAAATACTCTACGCTGTCAGCAAAGTATTATTTACTGACGAACATCACCGCTTCTGCGATGGAATTCAGCTTGGTGTCAACGCTGTCTGCGCGGCTGGCGAGGATGCAGGGCGCCGTGGTTCCCACGAGCATTCCGGCCTGGCGCACACCCGTGCAGAGCTTGCTGTTGGTCTTCCAGAAAACGTTAGCAGACTCGATGTTGGGGAAAAGGAGGCAGTCGGCGTCTCCGGCGACCTCACTCTTGAGCTTCTTGATCTCAACGGATTCCTTATCGATAGCCACGTCGAGGGCGAGAGGGCCGTCGCCGATGCAGGCGGGAATCTGGCCGCGGTCGCACATCTTGGCAAGCATAGCGCCCTCAATGCAGGCGGGCATGGAATCGAGCATCTGCTCGGAAGCTGCCACGAAAGCGATCTTGGGTTTCTCGATGCCGAAAGACCTGGCCACGCCAAGCAGGAAACCGGAAATCTTCACCTTCTGGCGGAAGTCCGGCTGAGGCACGACAGCCATGTCGCTGAAGAATATAAGCTTATGATACTGAGGATTTTCCACCACGCTCACATGCGAAAGCAAGCCCTTGGGAGGAAGGAGACCGGTCTCTTTGTTGAGGATGGCGCGGAGGAACTTGTCTGTGGAGCAAAGGCCTTTCATGAGGACCTCGGCCTCGCCGTCATGCACCATCTGCACGGCCTGGGCAACGGCCTTGAGTTCCACGGGATTGTCCACCACGGTGAACTTGGAGACGTCAAGCCCGTTTGCAGCGCAGACCTCGTTGATCTTTGCCGCGTCGCCCACGAGGGTAACGGTCACGAATCCCTTCTCCACCGCCTTGTACGCGGCCTCGATGGAATGCTCGTCAACACCCCATGCAACTACCATGCGCTTGCATATACCCTTTGACTTGAGGGTCTCGAAAACGTCGTTGAAATTCTTGATCATAATGCTATTCGTCTAAAGTTGATACTATCTTCATGGTGTCACGGGCGATCACCAGCTCCTCGTCGGTGGGGATGAGGGCCACCTTGACGGTGGAATCCGGAGTGGAAAGGAGGACCTCCTTGCCGCGTACGGACTCGTTGAGTTCCGTGTCTATTTTTACTCCCATATAACCCAGCTGCTCGCATACGCGGCGGCGCAGGCGGGGATTGTTCTCGCCGATGCCGGCGGTGAAGACTATGAGGTCCACGCCGTTCATCTCTGCAATGTAGCCGCCCACGAGCTTGACAATGTCGAACGTGAGCTTCTTCAGGACTATCTTGGCCTTGGGATCACCCTTCTTGGCGAGCTCGTCCATGTCGCGGGCGTCGGAGCTGACGCCGCTCAGGCCGAGGAATCCGCTCTTCTTGTTCATGATATCGGTCATCTGCGCCGGGGTGAGCCCCTCCTTCTTCATGATGTAGGTGACGATGTTGGGGTCTATGATGCCGCAGCGGGTGCCCATGATCATACCTTCAAGCGGGGTGAAGCCCATGGAGGTATCCACGCACTTGCCGTCCTTGATTGCGGTGACGGAACTGCCGTTGCCGATGTGGCAGGTGATTATCTTGGAATGGGCGAGGTCCAGGCCGGCGAGGGCGGCTCCGCGCTGGGAAACGTACTGGTGGCTGGTGCCGTGGGCGCCGTAGCGGCGGACGCGATACTTCTCGTAATACTCCCAGGGAAGTGCGTACATATAGGCGTACGGTTCCATGGTCTGGTGGAACGCGGTGTCGAACGTAACCACCTGGGGAACGTCGGGCAGCACGTCGGTGACTGCATGGATGCCGAGGAGGTGTGCGGGATTGTGAAGGGGCGCGAAGTCGCAGCAGAACTCGATCTTCTTGAGGACGTCGTCGTTGACGAGGGCGCTGCCGGAGAAGAAATCGGCACCCTGGACGATGCGGTGGCCTACCGCCTCGACGTCTGAGAATGACTTGAGCACGCCGAACTCGGGATCTACGAGGGCGTCCATGACGAGCTTCATGCCGACCACATGGTCTGGAATGGGAAGGTCTCTGGTGAAACCCTCCTTGCCGGAAGGACGGTGTTTGATGGTGCCCTCGGGGAGACCTATCTTTTCTACGAGACCCTTGGCAAGAAGGTCGTACACATCATCGCCCTTCATATCCAGAAGCTGATACTTGATTGAAGAGCTGCCGCAGTTGATTACCAGGATTATCATAGGTGTTACTAGTTATTGGAATCGCTTAATCAAGCAAATATAACAATTATTGTCTAATTTGCCGCGGACAAAAAAACAAACTATGAAAAAAGGTGGCGGAATAACAGTCCTGGGCTTCCCGTTTGCGGCCGGAGCAGCCGCCGCCCAGCTTCTCGGGCACCCGGAGATTACAGCCTCCGCGGCTGTTGCCGTCATACTCTTTTCGCTGGCCGTCGTAACGATGCGCCGGAAAGGAGCCGTTCCGCCCATGCTCCTGCTGTATTTCGCACTCGGCGTCCTCTGCCGGTGTACGGAGGCGCTGGCCGGAGGCATACGGCACGCCGTCGCCTTCCCGGGCGCCATAGACGCGCTTGCCGCTGCAATAGAAGACGCAGGCTTTCCTGGAAAACACAGCGCCGCCATCGTCACGGCGCTGCTCACCGGACGGCGCAGCGCCCTGGACAAAACTACTGTGGCGGCCTTCCGCAGCAGCGGAGCCGCCCACATCCTCGCTCTTTCCGGCCTGCACCTGGGGGTTATATACATCGTGCTGCGCAGGCTGCTTTCGCCCCTGGGCAACACGCCGGCGGGGCGTTTCGCCAGGAGCACGCTGACGGTCGGCATCTGCGCCGCCTACGCAATGGCGACGGGGGCGGGCCCGTCCATCACCAGGGCATTCCTCTTCATCGCCATAAACGAGACGGCCAGCTCGATGAGCGGACGCTCGCACAGCCCCCTTGCGACCTTCAGCCTCGCACTCACCATACAGCTCGCGCTTCACCCTTCCCTCATCGCATCGGCGGGATTCCAGCTGTCGTATCTCGCCATGCTCGGCATAATCGTGCTGTATCCGCAACTGGAATCGTGGTATCCGGCAACGAGCCGCGCCGACCCGCTGCGGCGTATCTGGAAAACGGCGGCGCTGAGCATCTCCTGCCAGCTGTTTACTGCGCCAGCGGCATGGTGGCACTTCCGGAGCCTGCCCAGATACTTCCTGATTACCAATCTGATAGCCCTGCCGCTGACGGAGCTCATAATAGTCACCGCCCTGCTGAGCCTGACGCTCGGAGCCGCAGGAATACGCCCGCCGGCGCTTGTAAATGCCTGCGGGAACCTGGTGCAGCTGCTGGAGTTCTGCCTGGAGACTATTTCTTCACTTTGACGCGCTGGACCTCGTCCACGCCGGGAATGGCGGCGATGTTCTGGATGGTCTGCTGGAGCTCGTCCACGGAATGGACCGGGAAGTCGATGATGCATTCGACTATATCGTCCTCGGTGTGCGTGGAAAGGCTCTCCATGGACAGGTGCTGCTTCTCCACGAAGCAGTCGATTATGTCCCTAAGGAGGTGATAGCGGTCGATTGCTACTATGCGGATGCGAACGGTGTAGCTGGTGTCTTCCCTGGGGCTGAAGCCCACGGAGACTATCGAGTTGCCGTTTTCCGACGCCAGCTTGATGGCCACTGGGCAGTGGCGGCTGTGAATGGATATCTTGCCGTCTTCGCTCTGGAAGCCTATTACCTCGTCTCCCGGGAGGGGGTTGCATTCCTCACAGAGAACGTAACCCGGATCGGTACGGTAGCGGAGGGCGTCGTGAAGTATCCTGCGGGCCTTGTATGTCTTGGCGTAATTGAGCCACTCGGGCTTGGGGACCACATCCTCAGAGGTGCCTATCTCTACGCAGTCGCCGCGGTGAAGCTCCGTCTTGAGCGGCTTGAGCAGGCCGTTGATACGGGCGAACTTGGCGTGCTCGCCTATGGCCGAATGCACCTCGAAGGCGAAGTCGAGGGCAGTGGCGCCCTTGGGCAGTATGATGCCCTTGCCCTTGGGGGTGAAAGCCAGGATGTCTTCGTTGTACAGGGACGAGCTGACCCCTTCCATAAAGTTGAATCCGTCGCCGCTTTCCGCGATGTTCTGGAGCACGGTCTTGAAGCGCTCGAGCCATGACTCGCCACGCTCCACTATGCAGCCGAGGCGGGAGTTGCGGTGCATGCGCTCGGAAGCGATATGCAGTTCCTCCCATGCTCCGGCGCGGTTGAGAAGCCGCACGTGGAAGCTCTGGTATCCGTTGTCCTTGGGGTTGTCTATGTAATTGCTGACGCTACCGGGGCGCTCCTTGAAATGGTCCGTCAGGCAGCTGTAGATGAAGAGGCTGGTGTCTTTTTCCGGATCCGTGGAGCGGCTCCATTCGGTAATGGGAGTATAGATTATGCGCACGAAGTGCTTGAAATCCACGTGGGAGAAGTCGCAGTTCTGCTCCCTCTCGGTACGCCAGATGCTGTAAGGACGCCTGTAGCGGACCTGGACGCGCGCGGGGATGCCCTTGTCGGCCATAATCTGCTCGATTTCGTCCGTAAACGCCTTCACCACGCCGGCGGTGCGCTCGCGGTCCTCCGCAAGCTGGCGCTCCAGAAGCTCGAACTCGCGCGGGCAGCGGAAGCGGAACGACAGGTTCTCCAGCTCGGTCTTTACATGATACAGTCCCAGGCGGCCCGCCAGAGGCGCGTAGAAGAAGTCTGTCTCCCCCGCTATCTTCATCTGCTTGTCCGGACGCATGCTGTCCAGGGTGCGCATGTTGTGCAGGCGGTCGGAGAGCTTGACGAGGAGGGCGCGGATATCGTAATGGACGGATTCCAGGATCTGGCGGTAGTTGTCCACCTGCTTGGTGTGCTCGTAATTGTGCTTCTTGCGCTTGGTGACCACGTCCACCAGGAAGGCCACGTCGTCTCCGAAGCGGGCGCGGATGTCCTCTACGGTAAAGGGAGTGTCTTCAGCTACGTCATGGAGGAAGGATGCGATGACCGTATTGGCGTCGAGCTCCAGTTCTTCCGCGGCGATGGCGGCCACGGCCACAGGATGGATTATGTAGGGCTCGCCGGTATTGCGCTTCTGGCCGCTGTGGGCCTCGGCGGCAAAGGCGTAAGCGTCTTTGATGCGCTGGAGGTCCTCGGGAGAGACTCGCTGGGCACACACGTCAAAGACGTGCTGCGCAGACTGCTCTATTCTTTGCATCACTTCGTCCATGGCTCTATCTTATGCAGCGTACGCTGGCGGCAAACGCGTCTTTGTCCGCCAGGCCGCAATAGACGTTGTCGTACTCCTGGTAAATGTATCTGTAAACGCCCTTGTCGCCGTTGTCGCTGGAAGTCCAGAATACGGCGTAGGACATGAAACCATAGAAACGGTAACGTCCCTCCGCCACGTTGGCATAGCCTGTAGGGAGGACGCTCAGATGGGTGGCGTTCTGCACGTTTACCCCGCGGTAATACTCCCACATGTCGCTGCCGTTGAATGTGGCCTTAACCATGAGGTTGCCGGCTCCGGAGGGGGAATCCTGCATGGGCTGGAGGTCTGCGGGGCCGCCGGCCTGCTTGATGGCCTCCACCCACTCGGCGTCTGACGGCAGGTGCCAGCCTTCTGGGCAGGCGTTCTGCGCCTCCTCCCAGGTGTAATACGCGCCCAGCAGATCCTGCATGGCCGGGCAGCCGGCATACGAGTGGCCGAAGGTCTCCTTGCCGGAATCATCCCTGTCTATATACGAAAGGTTGGCTCCTATCCACTCGCGGTCGCCGCACCTGTAGGTCTCGTACTTGCGTGAATGGAGGGTTGCCGCCCCGGCTCCGGGGAAACGCTTCAGTCCCTTGATGGATTCATCTCCGACCACGGTGAAATAGAGAGTGGTCGATGAAGGGTAATACTTTGCGGAAGACTCTATGGCATAAGCGGTTATGGTGATGCCGAAAGTGCCGAGGGTGTCGGGGACGGTATATTTATAAACGTCAACCGTATCTGTCTTCTGGGAGATGGGAGCCTGGTAAGAATAACCTACGGCCGTTCCGTCCGGAGCCTTGACGCCCGAGACGGACAGGGAATAGACGCTGCCCGGAGTCACATATGTGGGCATGTCCGTATCTATGTCGAACAGGCCCGTCATATACTCTTTGGTCGTCTCCTCCTTCTTGCAGGAAGCAAGGGAGAGAACGAGCAGAAGGGCCGGTATCAATAATCTGAATTTCATATATTTGAGGTTACAATCTGCAAATATGCATAATTTTAAGCGAAAATCCTCTACCTTTGTACAAATACTTTCGGCTCCAAAAATGAAACCAAGGCTTTTAACAGCAATTATCGCACTGGCGCTGGCCGCCGGATGCACACGCGGATACGAAACCGCCGGCGGATACGCACAGGGCGGAACTTACAGCGTCAAATACAATGCCGCAGGGGTTCAGGCCGGGCGGAAAGAAATCGCGGAGACCATAAGCGCCATCCTGGATTCCATAGACGTCACTTTCTCCGGGTACAACAAAATGTCCATCCTGAGCAGGCGCAACGCCGGTGAGGACGTTCCCCGCAACGGGATGTTCCTGGAGCTGGAGCGGATCTCGGAAGAATACAGGGAAATGAGCGGAGGCGCCTTCGACATTGCCGCCGCACCCCTCTTCGACGTATGGGGCTTCGGCTTCAAGAGCGGCGAGATGCCCACCGAAGAGCAGGTGGCCGGGGCGATGGCCCTATGCCGCGAGCGCAAAATCCTGAATTTCAACGCTATCGCCCAGGGATACACCTGTGACCGCGTGGCCGCATACCTGCATTCCATAGGAGTTCACGACATGCTGGTGGACATAGGGGAAATATACTGCGAGGGCCTGAATCCCGACGGCAAGCCCTGGTCCATCGGGGTGGACACGCCTTCCGACGACAACGTCGTTCCCGGCTCTTCCCTCTCCGCAATCTGGACATCCGACGGGGGCGCCCACGGAGTCGTAACATCGGGCAACTACCGCAAGTTCTACATTCGCGACGGGCACAAGTACGCCCACACCATCGACCCGCGCACCGGCAGGCCCGTGGAGCACGATCTCCTCAGCGCCACGGTGGTATCCTCAACCGCCACGGACGCCGACGCCCTCGCCACTTTCTTCATGGTTGTCGGCTTCGACGAGGCCCGCGCCTTCGTGGAATCCCACCCGGGCATCGAAGCCTGCCTCATCACCTCAGACGAGATCTGGAGGTCCGGGGGATTCTGATCCTGCTTCCACTCCCGCTTACCCGTCCATGACACAAAAAAAAGTAGCGAGGATTGCTCCCCGCTACTAATCTGAATAGAATCAATCGGTCGATAAGGGCACGCCGATTCTTAGTCGGAATAGACGCTGAACTTCGTTATTCTTGCTTGTCCGGCACCTCCGCCATTGCTGAACTGAACAGAAGAAACGGCATCGCCTGTCCATATTCCACTAGAATAATCACCTACCGAAGCCGACAAATCTCCTTCGTAAGTATCTACAAATTCAAACACTATTTTAGTTATGCCAGAGCCGGAGATGGTAAATTTGCCGGTATTCTTAAACGCCCTGAATGTGCCATCTTTATTTGTTGAGCAGTTCGCATTAACAGTCAAGGTATAACCATCAACAGTGGTTCCTTTATATTCAGAATCAGTTGCGGCGCCAGAGAAATCGAATACTGCCACAGGGGCAGATGCATCGTATTTCGTCTGCTTGAGATAAATCGTCTTGACGACATTGGCGAATCCACTGTTGGTAGGAGTGAGGGTTACAGTAAGCGTACCGCTGTAATTATCTGCTGCCTGGGCGGTTTTTGGTGTTACGGTGATGGTGTTGCCGCTGACACTGTAGTCTGCCCAGGAAGAGATAGTATTTGCAGTAACTTCCCAAGAGCCGTTTTCTGCCGTAACTGTGAAGGCCTTGGCGTCGTTATTGTCGCTCGCCCATGTTGCGGGAGCGGAAGAAGATGTGGCAGGAGTAATAGACAGGGAAGGAGCGTCAGCTACCTGTTTAATGCTCGTTACCAGGAAATTGAAATTACTATGTGATGTGCTATATGCATACACATAACCGTAAACTTCCACAGTCTTTTCATCTGTTGCGGACTCCGGAGCAGAAAGATAAAGGACATTATTGCCTCCTGTAGTAATATTTCTGGAGCTCTGCTGCCCGATGGCATGCACATAAACCGCTGACGCACGGCCGGAGAATGCGGTCTTTAAGTCCTCAGCCACATCATCCAATACCAGGGCGTCTCCATGATTGACTTCAGCAGTACCGGTACCGGTGAACTCAGGTCCGTTGAACTCGAAAACTCCGCCATACACTTCTGCGGTGCCGCTGAGGGTCCTTACATCACCGACAGAAAGGCCGTGACTTGATTTGTATGCATACATCTTAGCGGTCTCGTCGCCGATGATAAGGGCGTTGCCCTTTACGGCATAAACCATCACATTTGGCACAGTGTATGTTCCGTCACCTCCAGCAAGCACATCCGCGATAGTCGTAGGCGCAGGAGTGCTATTGTCGGTAACTGTAAGATCATAGGAAACTGTTGAAGCACTGTAGGTGTCATCTCCGGCAAAGATAGCCTTGATGGTAGTGGTTCCGGCTGCAACGATACTCACCACACCGTCTGTGCTGATAGTGGCGACTGCAGTATTGGTGGATTCATAAGTAATGTTGGTAGCATTGCCCGGAGTGAGAACGGGAGCGTCGAAGTCGATGCCTGTATCATTGATGGTGGCTGTTGCCTCCGTCTCTGACCAGGACATTCCGGGATCGAGCTTGGAAGCGGCCGGTGTCCATGCAATCTGGATCTCATCAATATAAAGAGCACCGGATTTGGAACGGAATCCTATAAACTCATAATCATCGGTAAAAGTATAGGAGTTGTCACCATCGCTGCATGTGAAAGACGCCACTTTGGTCCCCTGTGAAGATGAAGAATAAAGATCAGAAGGGGCGGAGTATGCCGTATTCTTGGCATAAACGTCAACTACGCGGGCAGGGTCGGTGTCGCTGATCCACTTAATTGATATACTCTTCAGTTTACCCCCCGAAGTAGTCGTAACGACACCTGAGGTGCTACCGTTAGAGCGAAGCTGGATGGACGATTTGTCACCCGCAGCCTGTACGCTGTATACAGCTTTTGAAGCCGAGCCGTTAAGAGTCTTTGCTGCATATGAGTTGCCTGTAATACCTGTCCAGGCATTGTTGAGAATATCAACGACCGGAGCGTCAACCCACTTGGAGTCAGGAATGGACATGCTCCAGATGGAGAGATTGGCATTGCGGCTTACCGTGAGGGCGTTGGGGTTGTTGAAGGTTGCGGTGCGGCCCTTGCTGTCTGTGAAAACAATCTGCAGGCCGGTGTAGGTGCCGGGATAAACCACTGCGTAGTAGGTGGAACCGCTGGCAAGGGGGGCGGTGGCGGCGGCGATGATGACTTCCTTCTTGCCCTCGGTTACAACGGCTGAAGGATTGTCCGAGACGGTGACTGCCGCGCTGCCGCCGGTGAGGGCCTCATTGGCACTCAGCCTGATGGAGCAGATATCATCGTTCTGAAGCGTGAAGCTCACGAAACCGCCCACATTCTTGAATACGGGCTCGTCTCCACCCTCTGCAACGGCAAGGTTTGCGCCGTCCGCAAAGCTTCCGGCGAGCGCCGCCTGCTCAGTGGGGATGGATGCGGTAACCAGATCATTGTATCCGTCCATTGCCTTTACGGCGTCGGCAGGATAAGCATACATGTCAATCTCGTCAGTCGCAGCAAGGGTCCTGAAGGTGAATTCAGCCTTCTTTCCGGACTTGTCAACCGCAGTGCTGCTGGAAGTGACAAGGTTTCCGTCGAGGGTAAAGGCCGTGACTGCGTCGCTTTCGCTCCAGAGAACGGTAACGCCGTCGAGAGTGGTCTTGGTGGCAGGGGTTACGTCTGCGTCGGTGTAGGCAGTAACCACCTTGGGAGCATTGACAGGGGCAGTAGCCTCGTCAACAATTATCTCTTTGTTGCAGGAGAATGCCGCCATAGCTGCTACGGCAAGCATTGCGATGGAGTAAAACTTCTTCATAGCGCTCGGTTTTTTAAGTCCATAAGTTGGAAGAATCCCAGTTGACAGGTTCATCCAGCTGCTCGCTGCTTCTGCTTTGACAAAGAAGATCCTCGCAGTAGGATTCGAGGATGACAGATTCAGGTGATCTGTAGTGAACTTTTTTCTTTACCATGATGTTATATATAAAACGGATTTTTCCCGAAGCCGCAAATTTACGATTTCTTTCCCTTTGGTGCAATAGAAAACCAAAGGTTTTTTGAAGAAAAACCGGATGTCTGAGGAGGGCTGCGCTAGCGGCCGAAGTTCCTTGTTGCGAAGGGCAGGGACCAACGGAGGGAGATGTGCCAGTACTCCCAGTTGTGGATGCCGTTGCGCACACGGAACTCGCTGTGGACGCCGTGGTCGCGCATTTTCTGGTGCAGGGCGACGGACAGGTCGAAGATGAAGTCGTCGTCGCCGCAGTCTATGAACCAGGCGACGGTCCTGAGGGCCTCAAGGGTGGCGGCGTCTGCGTTGTCTATGAAATCGAGGGCCGAGTGCTCCCGGACGGCATTCGCCACATAATACAGGCAGTCTTTGGGAGAATCCAGAGGCCATACTTCGTCTGACCTGTTGTCCAGCCATGCGCTCATGGCATAGCAGCTGGAGAACATGTCGGGATGGCGCTGGGAATAGACCACGGAGCCGCCTCCGCCCATGGAAAGGCCCATTATGGCGCGCTGCGGCTTGCTCCCGCCGGCACGGTATTTTGCCTCGACCTCAGGGATGAACTCACCGAAGAAGAAATCCTCGTAATTCCATCCGGGCATGTTGAAATACCCGTTCCAGACATCGTTGGTGGGACGGCCGCCCGCATTGGGCATTATGATGACCATTTCACAGGCCTCGCCCGTGCCGATGAGCTCGTCGGCCACGGTCTGCATGCCTCCCAGACTGACCCATGCGGTATAATCGTCGCTCAGGCCATGGAGCAGGTACACCACGGGGTAGGTCTTCTGCGAATCGGCAGCAAAGCTGTCCGGCAGATACACGTTGTACTTGACCTCGGCGTCGAGGACCGTGCTCTTGATGCTGTCTGTGACTACCCTGCCGGCGCTGGCGGAAAGGGCGGGCACCAGCAGCGCCAGGCATAATACGATGATGATTCTTTTCATGGGCGTATGACTTACAGTTTGAGGACGCCGTCTGCGTACGAAGTGGCAGCAGGGCGGTGCGTTATGCAAAGTATGGTCTTGCTGCCGCGGTAGCGGGCTCCGAGGCGTTCGAGAAGTTCCAGCTCGGTATCGGCATCCAGGGCGGAAGTGGCCTCGTCGAGCACCAGGATGCCGCCGGGACGCAGCAGGGCGCGGGCTATGGCTATGCGCTGTGCCTGCCCCTCGCTCAAACCGGCTCCTATCTCCGCACAGACGGTGTCAAGACCGTCTTCCAGTTCATATACGAAGTCGGCGGCGGCAAGGTGGAGGGCCTCGCGGAGCTCATCTTCAGTGGCGTCGGGCCTGGCGAGCAGAAGGTTCTCCCGGATGGAGCCGCTCATGAGGCTGTTGCCCTGAGGCACATACATGAAATTGCAGCGCGTACGCACCCCGGAAGGAACTTTGGACTCTCCGTTGTAGAGGATAATGCTGCCGCTGTCCGGAGGCAGGAGGGCCATTATGACGCGCACCAGGGTTGACTTGCCGGCGCCGGTGGAGCCGATTATGGCAGTCATGCTGCCGGGCTTGAAATCGTAGTCCAGGGACTTGACGACGGGATGTCCCGAGCCCTCGTAGGTGAAGGTAAGATTCTCCACAAGCACGCCGGGAGCGCCTTCCAGGACGATGTCGGGGCCGTCCTCCTCCTGGGCGGCATCCACCAGGTCCAGCAGACGGTCTTCGGAAGAAAGCGAGCGGATGAACGCGGGCACCTGCAGCGCAATGCCGGCGACGGGCCTCTGTACCTGGCCCACCAGCTGCAGGAAGGCCACCATGGTGCCGTATCCGATGGTGCCGTCCTTGAGGCCGAACACGCCCCAGAGGAACACCAGGGCATAGCCGGCGGCGAAGCCCAGCTGCATGAATCCGCGGGAAACGGCGTTGTAGTTGAGCCGGGTGACGGTCTTGTCGTAAACAGTCTGCTGCAGGCCTCCGAGCTTCTCCAGCACGCGGCCGGTGGCTCCGAGCATGCGCACCACGATGCGGCGCTGGGTGTTCTCCTGCATGTGCCCCTGCACGGCGGCGTCCGCGGCGCGGATCTCACCGGTGAGGGCGCGCAGCCTGCGGAAGAACAGGCGGCTGCACAGAACCGCTACCGGCATGATTATCAGCAGTATCCACGCCAGGTTGGGCGACAGCAGGAAAATGTATGCCGATGCGGCAAGCAGCTGCACCAGGGTTACGATAACCTCGGGCAGCGTGACGCAGAGGAAGTCCACGACCACGCGTATGTCCTCCTCGAGGCGGCTGACGGTGTCCCCGCTGTGGAAGCGGTCCTTGCCGTTCCATGTGCTGAACATGACCTTGCGGAAGACATCGCTCCGCATGAGGTTCTGGGCACGGACTACAATGTATCCCTCCCAGTATCTCGCCCCGACGCGGCAAAGCAGCTGCAGCAGCATGATGCCGATCATCACGGCGGCGAAGGCCTTCACCTCGCCGCTCTCGGCTCCGGTGGCCACATCGACCACCTTTTTGGATATCCATACGAACGCCAGGGACACGACTACTCCCACGACGCCTATGAGCACGCTCACAAGCACCCGGAAGCGCTGCGGACGCAGCATCTTCATCAGCCCCCTGAAGCAGGTACGGAAAGGTCTCATCAGTCAGTGGCTATGCCTGCCTCCTTCCATTTTGCGGCGATGGCCTCGGAGTCGCGGAGGGCGGTTTCCCTGTCAACCTCATAACGCTCGAGGAGCAGGTCTGCGAGGGTTTCCACCGTGAACTCCTTGCCGTCCACCTCTTTCCACAGGTAGGCCGCAGACTCGTTGAGGGAGATCATGCGGTTGAAGTCTATCTGCCTGATGTTTTCGGCGGTGATGATGAACTCCTTGCCGAGAGGACGGAGGGTAAATCCGGGAACAGTTTTCATAATATCTTAATTCTTCTGTAAAATCCTAATACAATGCGTCTTACGATGCGCGGGGCGGCCACCCAGCGGCGGTAGCAGCGCTTGCGGCATCTTGTGGTGCAGTCTATCCTGCGCCTGCCCCTGCGGAGTATCGCCACCGCGGTTCCGCAGATGTCCTGCAAATTGCAGGCCTCTGTGATGTCCAGGTTGCCGTCTCCCTTGAGGCGCACGCGTTCCCCGCTTATGGCGTTGACGCGATGCAGCACATAATGCCCCGGCCTGATCTGGGCGAGGACTATGTCCCCCACCTCGACCGAAGGGTTCTTTACCAGTTCCACGCTGTCCCGCTCGCCGCGGATAAAGGGCGACATGCTCTGACCTTTGGTGTTGATTACCACCGACTTGCCCTCGTTCAGGAATTCCGTTACCTGCCCAAGCATGATTGCGTTGGGAACGATTATCCGGGTTGTCTTCATTTGAGAAGCTCGGAGCTGCAGACCCTGGC
>JAFZLQ010000005.1 GCA_017551425.1 Bacteroidales bacterium
CATCTGGCGACCCTGAAGAGCTCCGTGCCGTTCCTGCACTTCTTCGATGGTTTCCGCACCAGCCACGAAATCCAGAAGATCGAGGCCCTGGACGAGGACGCCCTCCGCGGCATGGTGAGCCAGAAGGCCCTACAGGCCTTCCGCGACCGCGCCCTCAACCCCGTCGCCCCCGTAACCCGCGGCACCGCCCAGAACGGAGACGTCTATTTCCAGGCGGTGGAATCCCGCAACCAGGTCTATGAGGCCATTCCCGATATCGTCGCACGCTACATGGGAGAGATCAGCGAGCTCACCGGCCGCTGCTACCGTCCCTTCGAGTACTACGGCGCACCCGATGCGGAGAACATCATCGTCGCCATGGGCTCGGTCACGGAGACCATCCGCGAGACCATCGACCACCTCGCAGCGGAAGGACGCAAGTGCGGTCTGGTCACCGTACATCTCTATCGTCCTTTCTCCGACAAGTACTTCTTCAAGGTGCTTCCCGCCAGCGTAAAGAGAATCGCCGTCCTGGACCGCACCAAGGAGCCCGGAGCCCTCGGAGAGCCCCTCTTCCTGGACGTCAAGGCCCTCTTCCAGGGTAAGGAAGACGCTCCCCTCGTGATCGGCGGCCGATACGGACTCTCGTCCAAGGACACCACTCCCGCCCAGATCGTGGCGGTTTACGACAACCTCGAGCTTGCAGCGCCCAAGGCGGACTTCACCATCGGCATCGTTGATGACGTCACCTTCAAGAGCCTCCCCGTAAAGGAGGAGATCTCCATCGTCAAGCCCGGCACCACCGAGTGCAAGTTCTACGGACTCGGCTCTGACGGCACCGTCGGCGCCAACAAGAACACCATCAAGATAATCGGCTCGCATACAGACCTTTACAGCCAGGCATACTTCGACTACGACTCCAAGAAGTCCGGCGGCTACACCTGCAGCCACCTCCGCTTCGGCAAGTCCCCCATCAAGGCCCCGTACCTGGTTGGAACTCCCGACTTCGTTGCATGCCACGTGCCTTCCTATCTGGAGAAGTACGACGTGCTCAAGGGCATCAAGGAAGGCGGCAGCCTCCTGCTCAACTCCCTCTGGGACGAGGAAGAGACCCTCAAGCGCATCCCCGACCACGCCAAGGCGGTCATCGGCAAGAAGCACATCAAGCTGTACATCATCAACGCAACCAAGATAGCCGCTGAAATCGGCCTCGGAGGACGCACCAACACCATTCTCCAGAGCGCATTCTTCCGCATCACCGGCATCATCCCCGCAGAGGACGCCGTCAAGTACATGAAGGACGCAGCCCTCAAGAGCTACGGCAAGAAGGGCGAGAACGTGGTGAACATGAACTACGCTGCAATCGACCGCGGCGGCGAATACACCGAGGTAAAGGTTCCCGCCGAATGGGCCAGCATCAGCGCCAAGTTCGTCAACCCCAACGCCAAGAGGCTCGCACCGGCCTTCGTCAAGGAGATTGCAGACGTGGTGAACGCCCAGTGCGGAGACACCCTGCCCGTGAGCGCCTTCGTGCCCTGGCAGGACGGCACCATGCCCGCAGGCACCGCGGCCTACGAGAAGCGCGGCGTGGCAGTGAACGTTCCCGTATGGGATGCAGAGAAGTGTATCCAGTGCAACACCTGCGCCTTCGTCTGCCCTCACGCCGCCATCCGCCCGTTCCTCCTCACCGAGGAAGAGGCCGCAGCAGTGCCCGCAGGCCTCAAGCTCACAGACGGCAAGGCCAACCTCAAGCAGTACAAATACGCCCTTGCGGTGTCCGTCGCAGACTGTACCGGTTGCGGCAACTGCGTTGACGTCTGCCTCGCAAAGGACAAGGCCCTCAGCATGCAGTCCTACCAGGACAACGTGGCGGAGCAGGCCAACTTCGACTATCTTAACGCCAAGGTCGGATACAAGACCCCTCTGGATCCCAAGTCCAACATGAAGGCCGCACAGTTCGCACAGCCCCTGTTCGAGTTCAGCGGCGCATGCGCAGGCTGCGGCGAGACCCCGTACATCAAGAACATCACCCAGCTGTTCGGCGACCACATGATGATTGCCAACGCAACCGGATGCTCCTCCATCTACGGCGCCTCCTTCCCCGCTTCCCCTTACTGCACCAACGCCCAGGGTCACGGCCCCGCATGGCAGAACTCCCTGTTCGAGGACTTCTGCGAGTTCGGCCTCGGCATGAGGCTCGGCAGCGAGCGCATCCGCGAGACTGTGGCAAGGCTTATGGCCAAGGGTCTCGAGTGCGAGAAGTGCACTCCCGAGATGAAGGAACTCTACCGGAAGTGGCTCGACAACCGCGGAGACTATTCAGTGACCCGCGAGGTAGCCGACAAGCTCGTTCCTCTCATGGAGGCCTGCGGCTGCGACACCTGCAAGAGCCTGCTCGCCCTCAAGCAGTACATCCCTGCACGCAGCCAGTGGATCTTCGGCGGCGACGGAGCCTCCTACGACATCGGCTACGGCGGCCTCGACCATGTGCTTGCCAGCGGTGAGAACGTCAACATCCTGGTTCTCGACACCGAGGTGTACTCCAACACCGGCGGCCAGAGCTCCAAGGCGACTCCTGCCGGCGCCATCGCCAAGTTCGCAGCTTCCGGCAAGAAGATCCGCAAGAAGGATCTGGGCATGATGGCAATGAGCTACGGCTACGTCTATGTGGCACAGGTGGCAATGGGTGCAAGCCCCGTCCAGTACATGAACGCCATCAAGGAGGCCGAAGCCTACGACGGCCCGTCCCTCATCATCGCCTACGCTCCTTGTATCAACCACGGCCTCAAGGCAGGCATGGGTCTGAGCCAGAAAGAGGAGAAGCTCGCAGTCGAGTGCGGCTACTGGCACCTCTATCGCTACAACCCTCTGCTGGAAGAAGCCGGCAAGAACCCGTTCAGCCTCGACTCCAAGGAGCCCGACTGGACCAGGTTCCAGGACTTCCTCAAGGGCGAGGTGCGCTTCTCTTCCCTTGCCAAGCTCTATCCGGAAAGTGCCGGAGAGCTGCTTGCCAAGACCGAGGAGTTCGCTAAGATCCGCTACAACACCTACAAGAAACTGGCGGAGTAGTTTTCTCCGTTCAGGTCATTTTACAGAGGGAGCCGGTCCACTGGGCCGGCTCTCTTGTTTTATCATATCGGCATTATTACGAATACGAGCGCGTCCCAGAGGGCATGGCTGATGATCATTTATATAACCAGGCAGCGTTTTATCTGGGACTCCGATACTATCCTGCCCGAAAAGATGCTTTTGTCAGATCGATTCATCCGAGTCTCTTGCCAGATTCTGTTTCCTAACTCTTTTCTTTTATTCTCCGACAACAGATAAATCGAGGACTCCCTGCCTTGTCCGAAGTATTGACCAGGGAGGATCAAATCATCGATAATATGACATAACTCAATATCATTCATTATATTATGATTGACGCGGCCAGCTTCGTCAATGAACACTTTTGCTGGATTGAAGTCCGGGGTTCCTTTCTCTATAGCGTCCAAAGTAATTGGAGGGGAGGACGATTCAGATAACTGTTCGTTGATAATCTTATCATTGGATACCCGATTCATCTGAAACAAGAAGTTCCTCGGAGACACGTATACAGATTCCACATAAGAGGTATCCAGCACTTTTTCCTGTAAATAAAGGCCACTTTCCGCCATGAGGAATTCTGATGGCATTTTGGCGTTTCTGGGAACGAATCGGTGTCTCTTCTCATCCATTATCAGAGCAGGGTTCTCCCTCTTCCCCAGTTCTTTTCTGAAATACGCATTAGCTGAACAATACGGATATTCAAACGGTGTTGACGTATAACCGTGATGCAAACCCTGTCTTATCACATACGTCAGTGCGGTTTGAATGTGATACAAACCATTAAGTTCCAAGATGTAGCCTTTTCTCTCTCCCAGGGAACCTCTGCGATGGTATTTTGCATTGAAGTAGCGGGTATAGGCATAGCGATGTCTCTTGTTCAACTCCTCAGGACTCTCGCATCTGGCAATGATGTGATGATGAGTTGGAATAAAACCATCGGCTAAAATGCTGGAATCAGTTTCCAGTGCAGAGTAGACTAGGTAATTGAATCCGATGATCAGGTCAGATTCACTCCTATACATAACTTCTGAATGAGATGATCTACTAAGATGATAAGTTTTTAACATAGTCAAAGTTTTTGATAACTCCCAAATATAACAATTATTATTGATTCTGGTGCTCTGATAGAGTATTAATGTGTGCGACGGGATTGTGGCGGTGCTCAGCGTCCTGTCGCGGGGAGGAAAGGGGCGAGAGACCGGCGAATCGCTCTGCGACGGGATTGTGACATAGCCCAGCGTCCTGTCGCGGGGAGGAAAGAGGCGAAAGACCGGCGAATCGCTGTGCAACGGGATTGTGACATAGACCAGCGTCCTGTCGCGGAGGGGAAAGAGGCGAGAGACCGGAGAAACGAAGAGCGACGTGAATGTGA
>JAFZLQ010000025.1 GCA_017551425.1 Bacteroidales bacterium
ACTGTTGACTTACCGGCGCCGTTGAGACCTATGATACCTATCTTGGCCCCGTAGAAGAAGCCCAGATAAATGTCTTTGAGTATAACCTTGTTGTTGTGGGGCAGTATCTTGCTGACCCCGTTCATCGAGAATATTACCTTTTCGTCTGCCATAGCTACAAATATAGTCATTTTTCCAGAAGAATAGATGTGATATCATTAATTTGCGAATGATATTATTTTGACTTATATTTGCAGAAAATGATGTCACTATGGAAACGACAATGGTTCAAACCACTATCCGGCTTCCCAAGGATCTTATGGACAGGATAAAGATTCAGGCCAGGCGCGAGCACCGCTCGTTCAACAGCTATGTCGAGCACACGCTGGACAAAAACACCGAGCTGATCTTTCCAAAGCTGAAACCAGAGGATTTCATCATTTCGGATGAAATCAAGAGCCTTGCCGGCTCAATTCCCGCACATAAATTCACCCAGGAAGAACTGGACGCAGACCCTAAACTTGCCTATTTAGTAGAAAAGTACAAATTATGAGAATCTTCTTAGACACAAATGTCCTCCTGGACTTCGTGCAGGACGGGAGGCCCAACAACGAAACCGTAAAGCTTTTGCTCGATCTGATCAACAAGCAGCATCAAGAAGCCTACGTTACTACCCAGAGCATCCTGGACCTGGTTTATGTCGGGACGAAAATAGACTACGCCAAAACAATGTTCTTTGTGAACTACATGCTTAATCGCTACAATGTCCTCCACATAGACTATTTCAGCCTTAAGCTAGCCCTGGAAGACGGCAATCCAGATATTGAAGACAGCGCCCAGATTGCCTGCGCAGAAGATGAAGAATGCGACGTCTTCCTCACCTCAGACGCCGGCATCCTTTCCCGGAACATCACATGTATGAGAGTGATGACTCCGGAGGCTTTTATAAATAAACTAAAAAGCGGCTCGGAGTAACTCCTGAGCCGCTTTTTAGTTTAAAGCGTACGCTTGATTTCGACTATCTGGAAGGCCTCGATTACGTCTCCTTCTTTGATGTCGTTGTAGCCGGCGATGCTCATACCGCACTCCTTGCCGGCGAGAACCTCCTTGACGGAGTCCTTGCCGATCTGGAGGGAACCGAGTTCTCCGGTGTAGATGACGATGCCGTCGCGGATAAGGCGGACCTTTGACTTGGCTACCATCTTGCCGTCGCGCACTATGCAACCTGCGATGGTGCCCACCTTGCTGATGCGGAATGTCTGCTTGATCTCGGCGGTGGCGATGACCTCTTCCTTCTTCTCGGGTTCGAGCATGCCCTCGATACCGTCCTTGACGTCGTTGATACAGTCGTAGATGACGGAATAGAGGCGGATTTCGATGCCCTCGCGGTCTGCGCTCTTGCGGGCCTCCACGGAAGGACGCACCTGGAAGCCGATGATGACTGCGTCGGAAGCCTCAGCCAGAAGAACGTCGGACTCGGAAATGGCGCCCACGGCCTTGTGGATGACGTTCACGCGGACTTCCTCGGTGCTGAGCTTGATGAGGGAGTCGGACAGTGCCTCCACGGAGCCGTCCACATCGCCCTTGACGATTACGTTGAGTTCCTTGAAGTTGCCGATGGCGATACGGCGGCCGATCTCTTCGAGGGTCATATGCTTCTGGGTCTTGATGCCCTGGATGCGTATGAGCTGCTCGCGCTTGGCGGCCACGCTCTTGGCTTCGCGCTCGTCTGTGAGTACGTTGAATTTCTCGCCGGCGGCGGGAGCGCCGTTGAGGCCGAGAACGGAAACGGGAGTGGACGGACCGGCCTCCTGGACCTTCTGGCCACGCTCGTTGAACATGCTGCGGATGCGTCCGTAGAAGCTGCCGCAGAGCATGACGTCGCCCTGATGGAGGGTTCCCTCCTGTACGAGGACCGTGGCCAGGTAGCCGCGTCCCTTGTCGAGCGAAGACTCGATAACGGCGCCTGCTGCGAGCTTGTTGGGATTTGCCTTGAGCTCGAGGAGGTCTGTTTCGAGGAGCACCTTTTCGAGGAGCTTGTCAACGTTGATACCCTTCTTGGCGGAAATCTCCTGGCACTGGTACTTGCCACCCCAGTCCTCGACGAGTATGTTCATCTCGGACAGCTGGCGGCGGATCTTTTCGGGATCTGCGCCGGGCTTGTCTATCTTGTTGATGGCGAACACCATGGGGACGTTGGCGGCCTGCGCGTGGTTGATTGCCTCTATCGTCTGGGGCATGACGGCGTCGTCTGCGGCCACTATGATGATGGCAAGGTCTGTCATCTGGGCGCCTCGGGCACGCATGGCGGTGAACGCCTCGTGACCGGGGGTGTCCAGGAAGGTGATCTTGCGGCCGTCCTCCAGCTTGACGCTGTACGCGCCGATGTGCTGGGTGATACCGCCGGCCTCGCCTGCGATGACGTTGGTCTTGCGGATGTAGTCGAGGAGCGAGGTCTTGCCGTGATCGACGTGACCCATGACGGTGATGATGGGCTCGCGGGGCTTGAGGTCCTCGGGACGGTCGGGCTGGTCGGAGGCGATTTCCTCCGAAATCTCCGCCGTGACGAACTCCACCTTGTATCCGAATTCCTCGGCGACCAGGACTATGGTCTCGGCGTCGAGCCTCTGGTTTATGGACACCATCAGGCCCAGGCTCATGCAGGCGCCTATGACCTTCACCACCGGCGTGTTGTTCATGAGGGTGGCGAGATCGTTGACGGTGAGGAACTCGGTGACCTTGAGCGTCTTCTGCTCTGCGGCGAGTTCCATCATCTCTTCCTGGGTGCGGGCGGCAGCGGCCTCCCTCTTCTCCTTGCGGTATTTGGCGCCGAAGTTGTTCTTCTTGCCCTCGTTCATGCGGGCGTAAGTCTCCTTGACCTGCTTCTGGATCTCCTTCTGCATGGCCTCCTGTTCGGCCTCGGTCATGGCTGGCTTGAGCCTGTCGCGCTTGCGCTTGCCCTGGCCAGGAGCGTTCTGCTGCTGGGCGGGCTTGTCCTTCTTGGGGGCGTTGCGCTCGATGGAGGCGCCGGCCTTGGCCACATCGACCTTCTTCGCTCCCTTGCCGCTGATACGCTCGCGCTTTGCGGGCTTGCGGTCGAACTGGCTGAGGTCCACCTTGCCGACCACCTTGAAAGGAGATGCGTCGGGTGCGGCCGCCTGTGCGGCGGGCGCCTCTTCAGGAGCCTCTTCCTGTACGGGAGCGGGCTGTTCGGCGGGTGCCTCGGGTTCTTCTTCGGGAACTTCGGGGGCCTCGTTCACGGGCTCTTCCTTTACGGGTGCGGGCTGCTCGGCGGGAGCCTCGGGCTCTTCGGCGACAGTCTCCTGCACGGGCTGCTCGGGAGCCGCCGGCTCTTCCGGGACTTCCTGTACGGGCTGTACGGGAGCCTCGGGAACGGCGGGCTCCTCTTCCCTGACGGCAGGAGTCTCTTCCGCTGCGGGCTTTGCGGGCTTGCTTGCCTTGAAGAAAGTGTTGGAACGGATGGTTATCACCTCCGCCTCCTCTTCTTCCTCTTCCTGGCGCGCCTGCTTGCTGCGGTTTGTCTTTTCCAGTATTTCCTTCACCTTGATATCTGCCAGGGCAGCCTGCTCGAGGGCCTCCTTGTCCTTGCCGAATTGCTTCTGCAGGTCGGGCAGATACTCATCCGAAACCTTTGCGTTCGGATTTTCGTCAACCTCGGCACCCTTGCGGCGCAGGAATTCCACCAGGTCGCTGAGTCCGATGTTGAACTGCTTGAGGAGCTTGCTTATTCTGATATCAGCCATTCTGTATCGCTCTCTTAGTCTTCAAATTCTGCTTTAAGGATGCGGAGCACCTCTTCCACGGTCTCGTCGTCGAGGTCTGCGCGGCGTGCGATGTCTTCGGGGGCGATGGCAAGAACGCTTCTTGCGGTATCGCAGCCGATTGCCTGGAGTTTGTCGAGCACCCAGCCGTCGATTTCGTTGGCGAATTCCTCGAGCAGGACGTCGTCCTCCTCTTCCGCCTCGTCCTTGGAGAGTTCCCTCCAGACTTCGATTTCACGGCCGATGAGCTTGCCGGCGAGGAGCACGTTGACGCCACCCTTGCCGATACCCTTCTTGACTTCCTCGGGACGCATGAACACCTTGACTTTCTCGTCGGGGCTCTGGCCCATGTCGATGCTGGAAACCATGCCGGGTGCGAGCGCACGCTGAATCATGAGGGTAGGGTTGGAAGACCAGGGGATGACGTCGATGTTCTCGTTGCGGAGCTCCCTCACTATGCCCAGGATCCTGCTGCCCTTCACGCCGATGCAGGCGCCGATGGGATCGACCCTGTCGTCATAGGACTCTACAGCCACCTTGGCGCGCTCACCGGGAACGCGGACCACCTTCTTGACGGTGATGAGGCCGTCGGCGATTTCGGGGACCTCCTGTACGAAGAGTCTCTCGAGGAACTCGTCGGTGGTACGGCTCAGGGTGATGTAGGGAGTGGTGTTGTTGCGCATCTCCACGCTCTTGATGATTGCGCGCACCGACTCGCTCTTCTTGAAGTGCTCGCCGGGAATCTGCTCGCTCTTGGGGATGTGGAGCTCGTTGCCGTCCTCGTCGAGGATGAGGACTTCCTTGCTCCAGGTCTGGTAAACCTCGCCCACGAAGAGTTCGCCGACCTTCTCTGAGTATTTCTTGTAAACGTTGGCTTTCTCTATGTCCATGATGCGGCCCTGGAGGTTCTGGCGGATGTTGAGGATTCCGCGGCGGCCGAAGGACGACAGGGGGAAGAGCTTGGCGTAGGTGTCGCCGATCTCGTAGTCGTCGTCTCCGCTGTCTGCCGCAACCTGCTCGAGGGTCATCTCCGCGTTGGGATTCTCCACTTCTTCCACAATCTCGAAGTTCTGGTAGATCTCGCAGGTTCCCTTATCCACGTTGACGATGACGTCGAAGTTGTCCGAACTGCCGAAGGTCTTGGCAATCTGGGTGAGGAATACGTCCTTGAGCACGCCCATCATCACGGAGCGGTCGATGTTCTTCTCCTCCTTGAAGTCCTTGAAGGCGTCAATGAGGGTAATAGGTCTTTCTTTTTCCATTATTCTTGAATACTTTTTAATATTTCGTCTGCCTGTGCTGCGTCCATTCCGAGGGAGCCTACCGTGAGGGCGTAATCTTCTACGTCGCGGTTGAATGCGGCGAGTACCGCCCTGTGGACGTACTCGCAGTCGTCGAGGCTTACGGGCTCGGCCTCGCGGTCGATGGTTACCTCGAACACGTTGTCGTCGTCGTTCCAATCGATGGAAACGAGTTTGCAGTCACGCTCCTGAGCGGCCTGCAGCACTGTTTTTTCAAATAAATTCCTATCCATAACTGCAACAAAAAATAGAAGCCCTGCGGCCTCTATCTCAATCACGGACGCAAAGATAGAAACTTTTTGGTTAATAACCAAATCTAGATTTTGCTCCATTGCGCTGGTAAAGCTTTGCAAAACTTCCGCTACGCTCCATCCCTCCCACTGCGCTTCGCTTGCGGGCCCCTCCCGTCTCTGCGAGACGACTATATCCCCCTGTTGTCCCCCAGGGGACATCTGCCCTCCGGGGCGGCCACGGGCGGCCACGGTTTTGCAAAGCTTTACCAGCATCCATTCCGCAACTGCTACTACCGTCCGTATTGCGCGCAGGGATAGAAGCAATTTCGGCATTATTTGATTCTACAGTCCCAGTCGGATGAATGGGTAGGAGCGTATTACTTTTTTGTAGTATCTTTGCGACGTGGACAATGCAAAATTCAACAAGTATTTCTCGGCGTTTATTCTGATAGGGATGGCAGCGGCGACGATTATTGCCACTGCAATCAAGTTCGGTCCGTCTAGCGGTCCAGAGAGGATACTTCTAACGGTGTCGGCGGTGGGATCCCTGTTGGGAGTGGCCGCTTCGGTTACTTCTGCCAGCGGGTATGCAATTACCTTTCTGTTCGGGCTGTTCAATGTCCTTATTTACGGCACCGTCTGCACTATCAACTGGTATAATGGCAGTTCCGGGCTTGGCACGGCGCTTCTGCATTTCCTGTTCACGGCTCCGATGCAGGTGATCGGCTTTGTGCAGTGGAAAAAGCGCGGCACCAACAAAGAGGGCGCAGTCAAGGCAAGGCGCCTCACCGCAGGCCAGCGCTGGCTTGCAACGGGCATCTTCCTGGCCGCCTCGCTGGTAGCGTACATCATCATCGCCCAGTTCGACCGTTCTGCGGCGGACACCTTCATCAAGACGGCGGTGGTGCTCGACGTGCTGCCGCTGGTATGCAACATCCTCGGCCAGGTGCTTATGAGCACGGCCTACATGGAGCAGTGGATTTTCTGGATTGGCGTAAACGTCTTCTCCATTGCGATGTGGAGCAACACGCTGGCCCACGACCCGGGCTCGTCGTACGCCATAATCTATTTGATAAAGTACAGCTTCTACCTCATCAACAGCTTCAACGGCTTCCGTATCTGGCTGCAGCTCAGCCGAGCGGCGTCAGAAAGCCAAGGCTCTCAGGACCCTCGTTGAACAGCAGGTCCATCACAGACAAGCCTCCGGTAAAGCCGAACTTCTCCCTGAATACCTGCCAGTACGGGCGGCACTCGCGTACGGGCGGGCGCTTGGGGTCGATGGCGTTGCGCATGTCCTCTTCCCAATCGGCCTGCCAGTCCGTCGTGGGCACTATTTCGGGTGCGATTCCGATCTTGGCGCAGAAAAAGCCGATGAGGTCGAGGTTGAGGTCCCACAGCAGGGGGCGGCGCCTGTCCATCAGCGCAAACAGCTCGTCCCTGTAGTATTCGAAGAAGGGAGAGCTGTAATATGCCGTATCTATTGCGTACTGCGTCTGACGCAGCCACGGGGTGCTCCAGTCTATCTCTATACGGCTGATGAGCCTGGAAGAATCATGCACCACCGGCACGCGCAGGTCCATTGGTCCGTTTGCCGTGAGAATGCGGCAGCGGTTGCGCCATGTCTGCTTGCGATAGCTCTCGCAGGCCTCCAGCAGCACCGACGGCCGTTCAGCCAGGATGGAGAAGTACTCCACCGGCGGAAAGTATGCGGTGGAAAGAATCACTCGACGTCCTTTTCGCGGGGGTCTCCGGCGCGCACTATGCCGCGCTTGGACTCACGGATGAAGCGGAGGATGTTGTCGCGCGCCTCGGACGGCAGGAAGCCTTCCTCGATGCGGGCGAGGGAGTCGGAAATATTGTATCCCTGGCGGTAGATGAGGTCGTAGATGTCTTTGATGGTGCGGATGGTATCCGAGTCGAAGCCGCGGCGCCTCAGGCCCACGAGGTTGACTCCGGCGAACACGAGCGGGACGCGGCCGCAGATGGAATACGGAGGGATGTCCTTGTTGATTGCAGTGCCGCCGCCGACCATTGCGTGGGTGCCGATCTTGGAGAACTGGTGCACCTTCGTGCCGCCGCCTATTATGGCCCAGTCCTCTACGTCGGTCTCTCCGGCAAGGCCTACGTAACTCACGAGGATACAGTGCTTTCCGACGTTGCAGTCATGCGCTATGTGCACATACGACATGATGAGGGTGTCGTCTCCCACGCGGGTCACGCCCTTTCCGCTGGCCGCCGTGCCGCGGTTGACTGTTGCGCACTCGCGGATGAAAACCCGGTCTCCGATTTCCACCCAGGTGACCTCTCCGTCGAACTTGAGGTCCTGGGGTACGGCGCCGACGACGGCTCCTGGGAAGACGCTGCAGTCGCGTCCTATCTTCACATAGGGGAAGATTGTGGCGTGCGGAAGTATCTTGGTGCCTTCGCCTATCTGGACGTTGTCGTCGATGTATGCGTACGGGCCGACCTCTACGTTTTCCGCGAGGACCGCTCCGGGGTGTACTGTTGCGAGTGGATGAATCTTAGCCATTGTCAATCAGGGATTTGAAGATTTGTGAGGCCGCCGCCGTGTTTATGGCGTGACCGGGCTTGAAGGCGGTAATGCGCGCCTTGAGGAAGCCGCCGCAGAGACGGAGGTCACCTATCAGGTCCAGCATTTTGTGGCGGGCGCATTCGTCGGGATAGCGCAGCTCGAGGTTGCTCAGGTATCCCTCCGGGGTGACGCTCATGCGAGGGGTGCCGAAGATGCGTGCCAGGCGGTCCAGCCTGTGCTGGCTTACCGGGCGTTCGACTGCGATTATTGCGTTGTTTACGTCTCCGCCCTTGGCAAGTCCGAGGGCGAGCTGGGGCCATATTTCATGCAGGAAGCAGAAAGTGCGGCACGGGGCTATCTGCGAAGCGTAATCTACGCTGTGGTCTATGCGTACTGTCTGTACGCCGATGACGCGGGAACCGTAATCTACGGTGATCTCCAGCGAAGGCTCTTCCGCCGGCGTCACGCGTATCCACGAGCCGCTGCCGTTCTTGACGAACAGCTCCCGCGGAATCTCCAGCCAGCGGCGGGGCTCATCCTGCTCCACGATACCGGCCTCCTGCAGTCCGGCGGTGATGGGTGCTGCGCTGCCGTCGAGTATGGGGACCTCCTTCGAGCTCAGTTCTATGCGGGCGTTGTCTATGCCGAGGCCTGTGAGGGCCGACAGAAGATGCTCCACGGTGCCGATGCGGGCACAGCCCTTGCCGAGGGTGGTGCTGCGGCGGGTGGAAATCACATAGTCCGATCTGGCGGGCACCTCGATCCCGAGGTCCGTGCGGACAAAGACTATTCCGGTGCCGGGCGGCGCCGGGCAGACTGAAATTTGCGAAAACTTCCCTGTATGGAGGCCCTTCCCCTCGAATCTGCAACTGCTGCGGAGAGTTCGCTGAAACATACTACAAGAAAGCGTATTTAACTATCAGCCAGGCCATTATGCCGGATACGCACAACTTGAGGCCAATGCCGAGTATGAATCCCATGAATGCTCCGGCGCCGGCTTTGAAAGCTGCCCAAACGCCTTTGTCCGTAACGAGGAGTTCCCCGAGGAAAGCGCCCAGGAGGGAGCCGGTAATGATGCCTATCGGAGGGAAAACCATGCCGGCGAAAAGGCCGAGGATGGCTCCGGTGGAAGCGGCCTTGTGGCCTCCGGCCAGAGAGGTGATACGGGCGGGGAGGATGTAATCAAGAATCGAGACTATGATAGTGATTGCCAGCCAGATAAGGAGGACGGCGGTGGTCATCTGGTCTGCACGTTCACCCACCCTGCCGGCAAAATAAACGAGCAGCATGCCTATCCAGCTGAGGGGCGGCCCGGGCAGGCCGGGAACTATGCTTCCCACTATTCCGACGATGGCCAGGATGACCGCAAAAACTATCAAAACAGTCATAGTGTGCGAAATTACAAATTTATTTGATAATTCAAAAATTATTCCTACCTTTGCAGTCCCTTAATTGCGCAGGTTGCGCTTAGGGCCCGAGTTCGGTGGGTTCGTATAACGGCTAGTACTCAGGATTTTCATTCCTGCAATAGGAGTTCGATTCTCCTACCCACTACCAAAATATTAAAAAAAGAAAACAATGGCAAATACAGCTTCAGCAAAGAAGGCCGATCGCCAGAGCGAAAGGCACCGCCTGCATAACAGGTATTATGCACGCACCACACGTAACGCTATCCGCGACATCCGCAACACCACAGACAAGGCAGAGGCAGAAAAGAACGCTCCCAAGGTGTACGCAATGATCGACAAACTCGCAAAGATCGGCGTTATCCACAAGAACAAGGCTTCCAACCTCAAGAGCGGAATCCAGGTTTACATCAACAAACTTTCCTAAGTTACCTACAGACGCGTTCCCGACGCGTCTTTGTTTTCTGCGGGATGTAGCGCAGTTGGCTAGAGCACCACG
>JAFZLQ010000026.1 GCA_017551425.1 Bacteroidales bacterium
GCAGGAACTCCAGGCTCCGGCGCCCAGGACGCGACCGGTAACAAGATTGCCGCCCGCTGCGCTGACGGTAAAACTCTTCGGGTCTATGTAGTTCCCGCTTACCTTGAAGCCGAAGCGGTACACGCTCTGCCCGTTGGCGAAAGAGGCGTCGGTAGTGGTGATGGAAGAGCCGTTCACGGCACTGACGCTTACCGTGGCCGTAGCGTAGTCGTAGTAGTCTTCTATGTCGGAAAGCGTGCCTGCCTGGCCGGTGTAGTCCCAATTATCGTTCGGGATTATCAGCGAGAGCTCGTCGTCCACGGCAAGGCCGGCGATGGTAAGGGTGCCGCTGAGGGTTGCGCTTGCGGGCTTGTCGCCTGAGTCGGGCATGACATCCAGCGTACCGAGAAGGGTGCCGCCTTTATATACTTTAACCTTCTCTGAGCTGCGCCAGTAGGCGTTTAGCGTAGCGCCGTCGTTCACAAGGTCGAGGGCTTTGGTATCCGCGCCGGCCTTGCTCGCCTGTATGGTGACGGTCCAGACGGAGTCTGCCCGGGCCACAGGATCTCCGGGCACGCCGGTCGGTTCTTCCGGCTCCATTTCCTGGCAGGCCGCCAGAAGCATGAGCGGAGCGAATAAATATCTTACAATCCTGGTTTTCATTTTTCTGCCCTCCATCTTATTCTTCGTCAAGTTCATAAGCGTTGCCGTAACCGTGGCGCATAACGGGGGTGGAGGTCGGGCCGTTGGAGCCGCAGACTATGCATCCGGGTTTCACATAAACGGTTCTCACCAGAGGAATCTGGTAAAATTTTTTCTCTTCCATATATATTTATATGTCCTGTTTTGTCTTGAAGTTGCAATATTACAGTTTATGCGCGTCAAAACAAAATTTAAATGAAGCAAAAATCGACAGGAACGAGCATTATTTGTGCTTTTTTGTTACCTTAGCACTTCAAACAGAAACAATATGGGAGAAAAGATTGCAAAACTCATGAACGACTCGCCGCTGGCGCGGTGGACCGTACTGGTGCTTGTGGCACTGATGATGTTCTTCGCGTATATGTTCGTGGACGTGATGTCCCCGCTCAAGTCGCTCGTGGAGTCAGACCTCGGCTGGAACAGCAGCGTCTTCGGCAAATATGCGGCATCTGAATATATCCTCAACGTATTCGGCTTCCTCATCATAGCCGGCATCATCCTGGACAAACTGGGCGTACGCTTCTCCGGCGTGCTGTCCGCCGCCCTCATGGTGGCAGGCGCAGCCATCAAGTTCGTGGGCATCAGCGACTGGTTCCAGGCCACGGGATTCGCCCAGTGGCTCGGCAGCTGGTGGGTTGAGATGCCCGCAAGCGCCAAGATGGCGTCGCTCGGCTTCATGATATTCGGCTGCGGCTGCGAGATGGAGGGCACCAACGTGTCCAAGATCCTCGCCAAGTGGTTCAAGGGCAAGGAGATGGCCCTGGCGATGGGCCTGGAGATGGCTATCGCCCGTCTGGGCGTATTCGGTGTGATGTGGATCGCCCCCATCATCTCCAACGCCGCCGGCGGCAGCATCCTCGCCCCCCTGGGCTTCTGCGGCGCGCTGCTCTGCATCGGCCTCATCAACTTCATCATCTTCGGCGTAATGGACCGCAAGTTCGACAACCAGCTCATCGCAGCCGGCCTTGCCACGGACGAGAAGTCGCCGGAGGACGAGTTCCATATCAAAGACCTCGGCGCCATCTTCAAGAGCAAGATGTTCTGGATCGTGGCCCTGCTGTGCGTGCTGTATTACAGCGCCATCTTCCCGTTCCAGCGCTACGCCCCCAACTTCCTGGAGGAGACCCTGGGGGTGGACGCAGCCACCGCGGCACGCCTCTTCAGCTGCTTCCCCATCCTGGCCATGTGCCTCACACCGCTGCTGGGCATCTTCCTGGACCGCGTGGGCAAGGGTGCCACCATGCTGATGCTGGGCTCCGTCATCATGATCGCCTGCCACCTCAGCTTTGCTTTCCTGCTGCCGGTGTTCCCGCACAAGTGGTTCGCCGTGCTGCTGATCGTGGTGCTTGGCGTGAGCTTCTCGCTGGTGCCGGCCGCTCTGTGGCCTTCGGTACCCAAGATCATTGACGAAAAGGTGCTGGGCAGCGCCTACTGCCTCATCTTCTGGGTGCAGAACATCGGCCTCTGCCTCGTGCCCATGCTCATCGGCTCGCTGCGCCAGAGCACCGGCGGATACGTCATCCCCATGATCGTGTTCTCCAGCTTCGGCGTACTCGCCTTCATCTTCAGCATCTTCCTCAAGACGGAAGACCGCCGCAAGAAATACGGTCTGGAGTTACCTAATATAAAGAAATAGATTCTTCGTCGGGCTTCGCCCTCCTCAGAATGACAGCAAAAGGTTTCACCCTTGACAGCAAAAGCTTTCACCCTTGACAGCAAAAGGATCTTCCGACAGTAACCGGTCCCTCCGACAGCAAAAACCCTTCTGTCATTCGGCGGTCCCCTCCGACAGCAAAAGGTTTCCTGTCATCAGCGGTCCCTTCTGTCATCAGCGGTCCCTTCTGTCATTCTGAGCGAAGCGAAGAATCTAAACGCATCACCTTATGTCCAAGAAATTACGCTGGGTGGCACTTCTATGCCTGATGGTGCCGATGTTCGCGTCGTACTTTTTTGACGACTGCTTCTCCACCCTGTCCCAGATTTTCCAACATCCGGAAAGCCTCGAGCTCGGATGGAACAGCGCCGATTACGGTTTCTACGCCGGAGGGTACAGCTTCCTGTGCGTCTTCGGCGGGCTGGTGCTGTGCGGCATCCTGCTGGACGTCTTCGGCGTGCGCATCATCGGCAGCGTATTCGTCGGTCTGATGGCCCTGGGCGCCGGAACGGTGGTTGTGGCGCTCCGCAGCGGTCTCGAGCCCCACACCTCGCTGGTAATCGCCTACGTCGGCTGCATGCTCTTCGGCCTCGGCAGCGAGATTGCGGGCGTGGCCGTCACCCGTTCCATCGCAAAATGGTTCAAGGGCGGCAAGGTGGCGTTCGCGATGGGGGCCCAGGTGGCCGTGGCCCGTCTGGGTACCGCGCTTGCATTCATCCTCGCTCCGGTGCTGGTGGCACAGAAGGCCCCCGGAGAGGTGTACACCCTGGCGGAAACGTCCCGCCCTGCAGTGTTCGGCCTCGGGCTGATCCTTGCCGGCGTGCTGCTCTGGGCCATATTCGTGGCGATGGACGCAAGGTTCGACAAGGCCAACGGCATCTCTTTTGGCCGCGGTGCAGTGCGGGAGGAGGACAAGTTCAAGTTCTCCGACCTGGGCCGCCTGCTGGTCAACGGGAGGTTCATCCTCATCGCCCTGCTGTGCGTGTTCTTCTACTGCTGCATCATCAGCTTCAAGAAGTTCGGTACGTCCATAGTCATTCCGCGCTTCGGGATGGAGGTGGACGGCGCAAAGTGGGTGATCTCCATGATCCCGTTCTTCACGGTGGTGTTTACGCCGTTGTTCGGCGCGCTGGTGGATAAGGTCGGGAAGGGGACTCTCTGGATGATAATCGGCGCCGCGCTGGTGCTGGGAGCGCATCTGGTCATAGCGTTCGCCCCCCAGGGCGTGCCGTTCTGGGGCTACTTCGGCATTTCCCTTCTGGGTGTGGGGTACTCGCTGGTGCCGTCTGCTATGTGGCCGAGCGTGCCGCGCATCGTGCCGGAGCGCAATCTGGGAACCGCCTATTCGCTCATCTACTGGATCCAGAATATGGGGATGCTGCTGGTGCCGGTCTTCGTGGGGCGCATCTTCCGCGACTATGAGGGAGTGACCGCGGCCGTACGCGCCGAGTGGATCTTCATCGGCCTCGGCTGCGTTGCCGTCACCGTGGCGCTGCTGCTCCGCCGCGCCTCCCGCAAGAGGCCCGAGCTCGGGCTGGATTAGCGTTATTTGTTGACGAGTGGCCAAAGAGTGACTGATAAGAGATTATTGGTCACCTTCTTTTTTGTGCGCGGACGCCAGTTGCGGCAGCTCGCCTTTCTGCGCGGACGCCAGCGGCGGCAGCTCGCCCCGGAAGTTTCCGTTCGCTCCGCTCACTCCATCCCTCCCAATGTGTCCGAGGGTGGACACGACTTCCGTGGGACGACTGCCGTTTTGGCGCAGGTCCGAAAAAAGTAGGGGGTCCGGCGCCGCAAATCCCTTTTCTACGCTCTACGTTGGCGCAGGTACCGGCAAAAAATCGGACCTGCTCCATCAACGCTCTCCGCGACGGGATTGTGAGAGGGCCCAACGTCCTGTCGCGGAGGGGGAAGAGGCGTTGGAGGGGAGATAACGCCACGCGACGGGATTGTGAGAGGTCCCAGCGTCCTGTCGCGAAGGGGAAAGAGGCGGCGGAGGGGAGATAACGTCCCGCGACGGGATTGTGAGAGGTCCCAGCGTCCTGTCGCGGAGGGGGAAGAGGCGGCGGCGCAGGTCCGAAAAAAGTAGGGGGGCC
>JAFZLQ010000006.1 GCA_017551425.1 Bacteroidales bacterium
GTGCTGGAGCGGATTCCTCTCCACCCACACCGCCATGCTCGATACGCTCGGCTTCCGCAAAGCCATCTCAAAGGCTCTCGGCGCCCACGCCGTCGCGGGTCTCTGCGCCGGAATCATAGCGCATTTCCTGTATTTATTGGTATCGTTGATTTAGCAAGGAGCCGGAAGGCTCTCTCGAAGGACCGTCTGCGTCCACGCAGTCGTGAGTGGGAGGGGCCCGCCGCGATCAGCGGTGGGAGGGATAGGCTGTAGGCCGTAGTCCTGCGACAGAGCCTTCCGGCTCCTATACTGAAAGGATGGGATCCTCTTTCCCGAAAGTGCCGTAAACCTGCTCCGAGGCGGCGCGGCAGCCGCCGTTGCAGCGGCTCAGGAGGGCGCAGTCGCGGCAGCGCTCGGGAATCTCGGAGTAGCGGGCGTTGACGGCAGGATCGGCAAGGATATCTCCGATGGGGCGCTCGTAGATGTTTCCGAGGACGTATGGCGAGTGGTTGCAGAACCGCACGTCGCCCCTGTAGTTGATGGCTACCGGGCGCCGGCTGAAGTCCGTGCTGCACCAGGAGAACTGTATGTGAGGATAGGGAGCGGTGTCCAGCATGCAGAGGGGCGTGCAGACGCCGCTCACGAAGCTCATGTCCGTATGGCCGGCGGCAAAGGCCTCCACATCGGCGAAAGCCTTCCTGAGCGTGGGGGCGTCGAGCACCAGCTCCCCGGTGTGCAGCAGCCCCTGCCCTCCGATATTGAAGCGGTTGACCATTACGTTGCGCACACCCAGGTCGTAGATGAGCTGAAGCGTCTGCGGTATGCCGGGGGCGTTGACGGCGGTAACCACCAGTACGGCGTACGCGCCCTTGGGGAGCACTTCAGCTACGTTTTTCAGCGCGCCGGTGGCCTTGGCCCACGAGCCCTTGAGCCCGGTGAGGTGCTCATGCACGGAGGCGTCCGCACTGAGTATGGGAATCTGGATTGCGCCTATGCCGAGGCTGATGAAGTTGGCGACGGCGTCCGGCGTGAGGAGAGTGCCGTTGGTGAGGACGTTCACGCGGGCTCCGCGGAAGCGGGCGGCCAGTGCGAGGTCGTGCACGTTGCGCATCAGCATGGGCTCGCCGCCGGAGAAGGAAATCGTGCCCACAGCTGCCTGGGACAAGAGTTTCTTGAGCGTCTTGCGGGCGGTGGATGGCGCCGGCGCGGGAATGGGGGAGCTGCCGTCCCTCCAATAATTATAACAGAACCTGCAACACTGGTTGCAGGCTTCCGTAAGTTCGAAGACTATGTTGCCTATCGCGGGACGGGCCATCAGAAAATCTCGAGCTCGACGCTTCCGACGGGAGCTTCGTTCTGGGTGCCTTCAGCGATATAATAAACACCGCAGACGGTCAGCTTGGCCGTTCCCTTGTAGTCCGTTTCCGGGAGGGTGAGTTCGAATCTGGCCTTGTCAAGCTCGGAATCGTAGTCCCGGGTAAAGTCCTGAACCACAATCACTGAGTCGTCTCCGTTCTCCGGGGTGGCAGTGATGCGGCAGCGGTAATCCTTGTAAGAGGGACTGTCTATGTTGATAAGGAGAACGTCTCCGCTCTTGAGCTTGGTGCCGCCGTAACCTTTAACCTCTACGCTTAGGATGTCAGTTTCCATGGCTACGTCGTAGCATGTGACAACCGGCTCATAGCAGGTGACGACCGGGGGAGTGCCTCCCTCGCAGGATGCTGCGGAAAGCATGGTCCACGCCGTAAGCATGAGGCCTCCCAGCTTATACTTGTAGCGTATTGCCCGTGCGCTCTTGCCGTTGGAAAGGAACGCCCAGAGCGATACAGCCAGGAACGCAACCCCGACCGCCAGGTAGATTATCATGTATTTAGCTCTCATAATCAACAGGTTTACATTGCAAAAATACAATTATTCCCGAAATCTTGCACGCAATTGGAACAAAACACCGCAATATGTTCCGCCAGCGGCAAAAAAAAGATAATCGGGAACAAAAACGACATGTTCTGTTCCCGATTAAATTACCTCTAGTCTTTCACCGAAGCAAGTGCCTCGCGGACCTTGGCCTCGATCTCTTCGCAGAGCTCGGGATTGTCTTTGAGGAGCTGCTTGACGCTGGATAGGCCCTGGGCAAGTTTCTCTCCGTTGTAGGAGAACCAGGAGCCGCTCTTGTGGATGATGTCGAACTCGATGGCGAGGTCTGCGATCTCCGCCACGTGCGAGATGCCCTCGCCGTAAACGATGTCGAACTCGGCCTTCTTGAAGGGCGGGGCCATCTTGTTCTTGACCACCTTTACGCGGGTGCGGTTGCCGGTGGCCTCGTCTCCGTCCTTGAGCTGGGTGGTGCGGCGCACGTCTATGCGCACGGAGGCGTAGAACTTGAGGGCGTTGCCTCCGGTCGTGGTCTCCGGGTTGCCGAACATGATGCCGATTTTTTCCCTGAGCTGGTTGATGAAGATGCAGCAGGTGTTGGTCTTGGAGATGTTGGCGGTGAGCTTCCTGAGCGCCTGGGACATTAGCCTGGCCTGGAGGCCGACCTTGTTGTCTCCCATCTCGCCTTCAATTTCTGCCTTGGGGGTGAGGGCTGCCACGGAGTCTATGACTACTATGTCTATGGCTCCGCTGCGGATGAGGTTGTCTGCGATTTCCAGAGCCTGCTCGCCATTGTCGGGCTGGGAAATCAGGAGGGTTTCGAGATTCACGCCCAGTGCCTGGGCATAGCTGCGGTCGAAGGCGTGCTCTGCGTCTATCATCGCCGCAATGCCTCCCATCTTCTGGGCTTCTGCGATTGCGTGGATGGCGAGAGTAGTCTTGCCGCTGGACTCGGGGCCGTAAATCTCGATGATGCGGCCGCGGGGGTAACCACCGATGCCGAGTGCGTGGTCCAGAGCGACGGAGCCGCTCGGTATCACCTGGACATCCCATTGTGGCTGATCTCCCAGCTTCATAATCGTGCCCTTTCCGAAATCTTTTTCGATCTTGTCGATCGTGGCCTGCAATGCCTTGAGTTTGGCGGCATTGACGTCTGTGGCCTGCGTTTCAATTTCTTTAGCCATAACGTGTGGTTTTAAAATGTTAGCTTACAAATATACGAGAAAATTCGTTATTTTTGTAAGGTGAAACAGAAGTTGCTGGGAAAAAATCTGAATGAGCTCAAGGAGGCCGCCGTCGCCTGCGGCCTCAAGGCTTTCGTGGGCCGTCAGATAGCGGACTGGCTCTATGCAAAGCGCGCCACAAGCTGGGGACGGATGGTCAATATCTCCAAGGATTCCAGGGCCCGCCTTCAGGAAATGTACGATCTGGGCACCTCCGCTCCCATAGGCTCGGCGCTCTCTTCTGACGGTACTGCAAAGTATCTTTTTTCCGTTGGACCAAAGGCGCAGGATCGCGTCGGCGATCATCCGGCCATCCCCCTTGAGGGGGTGCAGGGGGTGGCAGAAGAAAGGAATGACGAAAGATTTATTGAATCTGTCGTCATTCCTGACGCAGATCGTGTTACGCTCTGCGTCAGCTCGCAGGCGGGCTGCAAGATGGGCTGCAAGTTCTGCATGACAGGCCGCCAGGGCTGGCACGGCAACCTGGACGCCGCAGACATACTCAACCAGTTCCTCAGCATCCCGGAGCCTGAAAAGCTCACCAACGCCGTGTTCATGGGCATGGGCGAGCCGCTGGACAACTACCCGGCCGTTTCCAAGGCCATAGAGATACTCACCTCCGAAGACGGCTTCGGCTGGAGCCCCAAGCGCATCACCCTCAGCACCATAGGAGTACTGCCGGCACTCCGGAAGTACCTCGACGAACAGCGCTGCCACCTTGCCGTCAGCCTCCACAACCCCTTCCCGGATGAGCGCCTTGAGCTGATGCCCGTACAGAAGGCATGGCCCCTGAAGGATGTGGTCGAACTCATCCGCCAGTACGACTTCTCCGGCCAGAGGCGCGTAAGCTTCGAATATACCATGTTCGCCGGCTGGAACGACAGCAAACGCCACGCAGACGCCCTCATACGGCTTCTGGGAGGCCTGGAGTGCCGGGTGAACCTCATACGTTTCCACGAAATCCCGGATTTCCCGTACCGCTGCGCCACAGACGTCAGCATGGAGGAATTCAGGAACAGACTCAACAATCACGGAATAACATGTACGATAAGAGCTTCCAGAGGCGAGGACATACTCGCCGCCTGCGGAATGCTTGCAGGACAGCACTCGCAGCAGTAGTACTGCTCCTTGCCGTTCCCATAGCGGCTCAGGAGTACGACAACGGCCTCTCCATAGACAGCATAGACCCTGCCGGAGACGCCGCGGCCATTGCGCGCATGCGGGCGAGGATGGATTCCATCCACCGCACCCAGCACCGTCCGACCGTGGGCCTCGTGCTCAGCGGCGGCGGCGCGAAGGGCTCGTCCCATGCCGGCGTCATCCGTTACCTGGAGGAGCTGGAGATACCCGTGGATATGATCTGCGGCACCAGTATGGGAGGCCTCGTAGGCGGTATCGCCGCCCTCGGTTACGATTCCCACTTCATGGATTCGCTCCTCCGCGTGCAGGACTGGGACGTCATGCTGTCCGACCGCATCGACCCGTCGTACTATTCCTACGCGCGCAAGATGTACCGCGAGACATATCAGCTCGCCGTGCCCCTGTTCTATTCCAAGCGCGATTTCCAGTCCCGCATAGACGAGCAGTTCCGTTATTACGACGACGGAGCCCGCATGAACATAGGCCAGAACAACCTCGCCAACTCGCTGCCGTCCGGATACGTTTCCGGCTTCAACGTCAACAATCTATTCTCCAGCCTCGCCGTGGGGTATGAAGACAGGATGAACTTCGACGACCTTCCCGTGCCGTACTTCTGCGTGGCCGCAGACATGGTCACGCTCAAGGCGAAGAACTGGTCCCACGGTTCCGTCAAGGACGCCATGCGCTCCACCATGAGCATACCGGGCCTCTTCATGCCCGTGCGCACCGACGGCATGATCCTGGTCGACGGCGGCGTGCGCAACAATTTCCCGGTCGACATAGCCCGCGCCATGGGCGTTGACATAGTCATAGGCGTGGACCTTTCGGACGCAGACCCCAGCTATTCCCAGGTCAACAACCTGCTGGACATAGTGATGCAGTTCGTCACCATGCTGGGGCGCAACGTCTATACCCGAAACGTAGGAGGGACGGACGTCTTCATCAAACCCGAGCTCGACGGCTACAACATGCTGAGTTTCACGCCGGAAGCGATAGACACCATGATCCACCGCGGCTATGTGGCGGCAAAGGCCAGGGAGGCTGAGCTGCGGGAGGTCAAGAACCTCGTGGGGGACGCAAAGCACACCCTGCAGGCACCCAGGGCAACTGACATAGGCACCAAGCCGGTGCGCGTTTACAGCATCGAGTTCAATGGCCTGACCAATGCGGAATCCCGCATCCTGCAGCGCAAGATAAAGCTCAAGGCGGGCTCGTACGTCACCAAGGAGCTTATGCAGCACCTCACCTCCATCATCCAGGCAACGGGCTGCTTCTCCTCCGTCAAATACAGCATACTGGGCCGCGAGGAGCCGTACAGGCTGGTGTTCGACTGCACCAAGGGGCCCCGCCACCGCTTCGGCGCCAGCGCGCGGTTCGACACCGAAGAATGGGCCTCCTTCCTCTTCAACGTCGGCTTCAACGCCAACAAGCTCAGCGGATTCAAGCTCGACCTGGACGCAAAGGTGGGCCGCAACCAGTTCGCCTCCGCCCGCGGATCGCTGGACGTAAGCTGGCTTCCCACCATCAACCTCGACGCCCGCATAGACAACGTTTCTTCGTCGCTGTACACCCAGATACACGGCGCCGGCACGGAAGCCCGCTGGTGGGGCCACAGGGAGCGCCTGTACCTGTCCAATATCAAATGGACCAAGGTCGATTTCAACGTGGGCGCCCAGTATCGCTATTACAAGCTTTCGCCCCGCAGCAGCTACGGCTACGAGACCTCCATACGCTTCCCCGACCTCGTCAGCGGATCATACGTCGGAGGCTTCGTGAACGGCACCCTGTACACCCAGGACCATCTCTACTATCCTTCCAAGGGTATGCGTATGACCTTCGGCTACGAGTACGACTTCCTCAAGCCGGGCTACGATTACTTCACCCCTCTGCATACCGCATATTTCAACCTCAATACCGTTATTCCGCTGGCCCAGAGGCTTGCGCTTGTGCCTGACGTGCACCTGCGCGCCCTGTTCGGCAGCCCCGCGAGTCCGAGCCTCATCAACGGGTCCGACCCCACGTTCTCGCTTGCCCACCAGAATTATGTGGGCGGAGTGGTAAGCGGGCGCTATATCGAGGGCCAGATGCCGTTCATCGGCCTGGGGAACGTATATCAGGCTGGCCCGTACGCCGCTGTCGCCAACCTGGGATTGCGACTCAGGGTTGGCCAGAGGCTGTACTTCACAGCCACCGGAGGCTACTTCCGCGAGGGTGACACTCCCGCCCAGTTCTTCTCCACGCCGCTGCCCACTCTCTGGGGCGCCGGCCTGGAGGTGGCATACAACACCAAGGCGGGCCCCATTAGGGTCCTGGGCACATGGTCGGACCGCATGCACGACTTCAATCAGGACGCCGGCCTGTACATTTCATTCGGATTCGATTTCTAAGGAGATGGACGAGGCACAGAAAAAGATACTCGGCAGGCTGCAGGCCCAGTGCTCCAAACGGGAGTACTGCAGCTCCGACGTCCGCGCCAAGGCCCTCAA
>JAFZLQ010000027.1 GCA_017551425.1 Bacteroidales bacterium
AAAACTTCCGCTTCGCTCCATCCCTCCCACTGCGCTGCGCTTGTGGGCCCCTCCCGTTCACATCGCCACGGGCGGCGATGGTTTCTGAGAGCAATACCCTTTTCTGCATCATTCTGCAATAGCCATAAAGGCTTTATTCGTTTTACCGTCTATACAAATACGCAAAGGTTTTTCAAGCCGGACGTGACGGAGGAACTCCGTCTCCTCAACGGCCGGCAGCGCATCCAGGGCGGCGAAATCGAGATGCTCCCCGGCCCGCGCAAAACCGTTCACATTCACATACCCCACGTTGAAAGACGTAAGGTTCTGGAAGAAATGCGTCCCCTGGCTCGGATCTATCTGGAAGTTCTCAAGAGAGTACTCCACTATGGCCTTGGCCTCGGAAATATCGCCCCAGACCACCGGCACCCCCAGGCTTGGCTGGCTGGTCCCCCAGCGCCCGAACCCAATCAGCACATACCCCGCACCTTCGGCCTTGAGGGAAGCGTTGACAGCTGAAACCTGCCCTGCGATCTCCCCGGTACGAAGCACGTTCCAGGCAGACTGCTTGAGGTACACCACATCCTTCACGCCCTCAATCCAGCCGGTGCCCAGGGCACAGCCGGACTCAAGCATGGCGCCCGTAGTATCAACTTCGCTCCAGTTGACCTCCGACAGTCGGGAATCGGCGGAAATAGGCCGCACCTGCAGGACCGAGAAGGTGGCACGGCCGTCGGGATCGAAGTCGGCGGCGAATTCCAGCTCCACCTCGCACTTCATCTCGTCGCGCGCTATTCCCATCAGCGTACGCACAATCTCCGCCAGCGGGAAGGTGTTGTACTTGAGCATCGACGCAAAGGTGATGTATTTGGGGCCTTCGGGGATGGCGGAATCGACGATGCGCATATTGGCTATGTCCCAGGTGGACGCAACGCGCCTGAGCGACGGAAAACCGGCGCAGTCGGCGATTCCTATGCGTTCCAGGTTGACTGAATCGTCAACGGAAGTCTTGAACTTCTCCGGACGCAGGTGCATGGCATACATCACCCTCTGTGTCTCACGCACGGTAAGTTCAGGAGTGGAAGTCTGAAGCGCGTGCCTGGGATAGCGGGGCGAGAAGCGGAGCACCTGCTCGCCATCGACAACCGCCTTGCCCAGACCGTAAGCGACCTTCACTATGCCGTCTTCAGGAGTCTCATGCCCCACAGGGTAGAAATTGACGGAACGGGCGACGCCGGACAGCGTGGGGAAAAAGTAATCCCCCTGCTCGCTGCCGCATATCTCCTGGATTACCACGGCCATGCGCTCCTCGGAAATGACGTTCCCGGAAGCCACGATGTAACTCTTTGCGGAAGAATAATATACGCTTGCGTAAACGCTGGTGATCGCCTTGGAGAGCATACGCAGCTGCTGGTCTTCGTTGACGGCCGGAGGCAGCATGTAGGTGGAATAGACACCTGCAAAAGGCTGATGGTAGGAGTCTTCCAGCTTGGAAGACGAGCGCACCGCCAGCGGCTTCCTCACTACGCGGATGAAGGCGCGCAGCGAATCCAGCAGTTCCTTGGGAAGCGGCGACGCCACGAACTCGGAAAGGAGCTCGGCGTCCGAGACGTCGGAATTGATGACGTATCCCAGACCGTTCTCGCGGATGAAACGCTCGAACCAGTCGGTGGTGATGACAAGGGTCCTGGGCACGCTCACGCGTACGTCCTCCCACTTGTCGAAGAGGGAATGCTTCTGGAGGGCGTGATTCAGGAAAGCCAGGCCGCGGGCCTTGCCGCCTATGGAGCCGCTGCCGAGGCGGGAGAACCAGATGGCGTCGTTGTACGTCTCCGGATTGAATGCGGCCACCACCCCGAGCGCCTGTGAGATGCGGAAGTCATGGATGGCGCGAAGCACCAGGCGGCGGTGCTCCTCGACGTCCGGATAATCCTCGGGACGAATTGGTTCAAGGAAACGGCCTATGCTGAACAAGCCCCTGGCATACAGCCACTTGGAGAGGTAGTTGTTCTCCGTGAGGCGGTTGAATGTATCCGGGCTGATGGTCCTGATGACCTCCTCGAACTCCAGCAGGTCGCTGGCGCGGAAGGTCTCCCTGTGCGTCCTCGGGTCTATGACCACGAAGTCGCCGAATCCGAACTCCCTTTCCAGATAATCGCCGAGCTCCTGGGTGAGGGTCTTTGACTGCTTGAGCAGGAAGCCGACCTTGAGTTTGGCGGCGACCTGCTTCATGCTGGCCTGGGAAGACTGCATCAGGAAGGGCATGCGGGGGTTGTCTGCACGGACCATGCGGCACAGCTGCACGCCGGCATCCAGATGCTCGGAAGACGGTTTGTCCCCCTTGTGCATCACGAAGCCCACGTCGGAAATGACGCCCAGCAGGTTGTCTTTATAGCGCTCGTAATAATCCACGGCGTCGGCATAGTTGGTGGCCATGAGGATCTTGGGACGCGAACGCTTGCGCAGGATCTGCTGCTGCTCGTTGAGCGCGTCCTTGATGGCCTTGGTGTTCTGCTGGAGCACCATGTTGTACAGCGCCGGGAGGTATGTAGAATAGTATTTTATGGAATCTTCGACAAGCAGGATGGCCTGCACGCCATATTCAAGTATGTCCGTGTCTGCGTTCAGACGGTCTTCGAGCAGCTTGATGATGGCGATGATGAGGTCCGTATTGTAATTCCAGCAGAACACGTAGTCTATGCTGGTGCACGCGGCCTCCTCTATCTGGCGGTAAACCTCCCTGGAGAAGGATGAAAGCAGGACGATGGGCATTCCCGAATCGAACTCCTTTGCCCTGGTGGCGAAATCGAACACGCTCACCTCTCCCACGTAGTACATGGTGATCACGAGGTCGAAGCGCTCCCCCGACTCGAGCATTCCAAGAGCTTCCGCCGTGCTGGCGGCGCGACGGATGCGGGGCGGGTTGCTGAGGTTGAGGTCGGCGTATTCGCGGGCTATCTGGGTATCGAGGCGTCCGTCCTCCTCGAGCGAGAAGGAATCGTAACTGTTGCATACCAGGAGGATACTGCGTATCCTTTTGGCCATCATCGTCTTGCTGTCTTCCATACGGGCTTATACGAGTCCTTGGTCCATCATGGCGCCGGCGACCTTGAGGAAGGAAGCGACGTTTGCGCCCTTGACGTAGTTGATGTATCCATCTTCCTCCGTACCGTACTGCAGGCAGGCGGCGTGGATGTCGGACATGATGCGGCGCAGGTGCGAATCCACCTCTTCCGCAGTCCATTTCTGGCGGATGGAGTTCTGGGTCATTTCAAGGCCGGAAGTAGCCACTCCGCCGGCGTTGGACGCCTTTCCGGGCGAGTACAGGAGCTTTGCGCCCTGGATTATCTCTATGGCCTCCGGGGTTGTGGGCATGTTGGCGCCCTCGGTCACGCAGATGCAGCCGTTGTCCACCAGGGCGCGGGCTCCGGCGGCGTCGAGTTCGTTCTGGGTGGCACAGGGAAGGGCGATGTCGCACTTCACAGCCCAGGGCTTCTCTCCGGCCACGTATTTTGCCGACGGATACTGCGCTGCATACTCCTTGATGCGGCCGCGCAGGACATTCTTGAGCCTGAATACATAAGCCATCTTTTCCTCGTCGAGGCCGTCGGGGTCGTAGATGTATCCGTCTGAATCGGAAAGGGTTACGACCTTCGCTCCCAGCCTCATGGCCTTCTGGGCCGCGTACTGGGCGACGTTGCCGGCGCCGGACACCACCACGGTCTTGCCCTCGAAACCCTCGCCGCGGGTGGCGAGCATCTGCTGGGCGAAATAGCATACGCCGTAACCGGTGGCCTCGGGACGCAGCAGGCTGCCGCCCCATGCGAATCCCTTGCCCGTAAGGGTGCCGGTGAACTCGTCGCGAAGCCTCTTGTACTGGCCGAAGAGGAAGCCGATCTCACGTCCGCCCACGCCTATGTCGCCTGCGGGCACGTCGGTATCCTGGCCTATGTAGCGCTGGAGTTCGGTCATGAAACTCTGGCAGAAGCGCATCACCTCGGCGTCGGACTTGCCGCGGGGGTTGAAATCGCTGCCGCCCTTGGCGCCACCCATGGGAAGCGTGGTGAGGGCGTTCTTGAAGGTCTGCTCGAAGGCAAGGAACTTCATGATGCTGAGGTTGACGCTGGGATGGAAGCGGATGCCGCCCTTGTAAGGGCCTATCGCGCTGTTCATCTGCACGCGGAAACCCCTGTTGATCTGGATGTTGCCGTCGTCGTCCGTCCAGGGGACGCGAAACATGATTACACGTTCCGGCTCGGTCATGCGTTCCATGATCCTGGCATCTATCAGATAGGGATATGCCTCGAGCGTGGGGGCCACGCTCCCGAGGACCTCGCTGACTGCCTGGTGGAACTCAGGCTCGCCCGGATTGCGGGCGATCAGGCCTGACATGAAGGAGGCGGTGTACTTTTCGGAAAAACTACTCATAACCAACCGTTATTAAAAATCCGCCATACGGGATACGGGCGCGACATCCAGCGGGGTGCTCTCCCCCGCCATGTAACGGAACCATCCCGCGATGGCTATCATTGCTGCATTGTCCGTGGTGAACTTTACGGGCGGCAGGAAGGTGCGCCAGCCGCGTTTCCGGCCCTCGGCCTCCACGCGTGCCCGGAGGCAGCTGTTGGCGCTCACGCCGCCGCCTATGGTCACATCGCGTATGCCCGTCTGGCGCGCGGCCTTGACCAGTTTGTCCATAAGTATGTCCACCAGGGTATTCTGGAAGGAGGCGCAGATGTCCTCCTTGTTCTTTTCCATGAACTCCGGGTCCTTTGCCATCTCGTCCCTGACGAAATAAAGCAGGGACGTCTTGATGCCGCTGAACGAATAGTCCAGCCCCGGGATGTGAGGTTTTGCGAACTTGAAGCGCCTGGGGTCTCCCTGTTTTGCCAGACGGTCTATCACGGGACCTCCCGGGTAGCCCAGGCCCATCATCTTGGAACACTTGTCGAACGCCTCGCCCACCGCATCGTCTATGGTCTGGCCCAGGATGGTATATTCCAGGGGGCCGTCCACGCGCACTATCTGGGAATTGCCGCCGCTCACCAGCAGGCACAGGTACGGGAATTCAGGCTGACGCACCTCAGCACCCGGTTCCTTGATGAAATCCGCCAGGATATGCCCCTGGAGGTGGTTGACCATGATGATGGGGATGTCCAGCGCAAGGCCGAGCGCCTTGGCGAACGAAGTGCCCACCAGCAGCGAGCCGAGCAGGCCGGGACCGCGGGTGAATGCGATGGCGGTAAGGTCTCCGGGGGTGATGCCGGCACGGGACAGGGCCTCGCTCACCACCGGCACGATATTGAGCTCGTGGGCACGTGAGGCAAGCTCGGGAACCACGCCCCCGTAAGCCTTGTGGACGTCCTGGCTGGCAATGACATTGGAAAGCAGCCACCCGTCACGGATGACGGCGGCGGATGTGTCGTCGCACGAGGATTCTATGCCGAGAATGAAGTCTGCCATCCAAATACCCTTTTCGCAACCGCAAATTTAGCAAAAATATTATTAAATTTGTAGGTTAAACGCATTATCACTCATCGGCAAGGCAAGATACATAGCGGCCCGCGTCATAGGGTTCCTGATAGTACTGCTGCTCTGCGGGCTCTTCGTCCTGCAGCTTCCGGCCGTGCAGACCGGCCTTGCCAGATATGCCACAGGCAAGCTCCAGGGAATGATAGACGGACGCGTGGAGATAGGCGCCATACGCCTTCATCCTTTCAACGCAGTCACCCTCAAGGACGTCTGCATTATTGACGAGAATCCTTTCCCGGACAACACCGGACGCGGCCTCGGCCCAGTGGATACGCTTGCCAGCATAGGACGCCTGTCCGTCACGCTGTCTCCCAAGTCGCTGATCCGGTTCAAGAAAGGCGGCATACACCTGGGCCGCGTGGATGTCAGGGACGTGCTCTTCCAGCTGGCCCTGGAGCCGGGCGAAGACTATACCACCAACATCACCAGGATCTTCCGCATTGGCGGAGGCAAAGACAAGGAGATGTCGCTGGACACCCTGTTCTCCATACACAGGCTCAACGTGAAGGACGCCCGCTACCGGATGGTGAGCCTGAATCCGGAAGTCACCCCGAGGGACTGCGGCATCGACTTCATGGACCTGGACGTCCGCTTTGACGTAAAAGCCCACGACATCAGCTTCCGCGGCGGACGGATGTGCGCAATGGTGGACAAACTGGACATACGGGAGAAGTGCGGTTACGAGATGTACGACATCTCCGGCAACTGCAAGGTGGGCATGGGGCACACCAACATACGGAACTTCCACCTGCGGGACAACAACGGCAGCGACATCAACTTGCCCAGGGTCGATTTCAACTACGAGGGCAATCCCAGCGCCTGGGGCAACTTCGTGCAGGAAGTGGAACTGGACATCAGCTTTGCCAGGAGCCACCTCGTCTTCGGCTCCGTCAGCGCATACAGCGGCCATCTGTTCCATGACTGCCCCCTGCAGGCGGAAATAACCGGAGGCCGTTTCAAGGGCCCCGTGAGCAACTTCAAGGTAAGCGGATTCTCTTTCGTCGGCACCGATGCCGATGTGGCCGGCACGATTGACTGCTCCATCAGCGGCATCCCCAATTCCAGGCAGATGTTCCTTCAGGGCGAGCTCCGGGACGTAACCTTCACCTCCGACGGCCTCACCAGGGTGCTCTCCGACCTCGGCACTGACGCATACCTCTCAAAGCTCGCCAAAGGCACTCAGTTCACCGCCAACGGCAGCTTCTCCGGTTTCCTCAGGGAGCTCAAGGGCGCCCTTCGCCTGACCTCCGGCATAGGCAGCGCCAGGGTGGATGCCCTGATACGCGGCATCACGGAAGACGGCAAGCCCCTGACCTTCAGGGCCGATATCGCCGGACACGAGCTGGACCTCGGCAAACTCACGGGGGCCGAATCGCTCGGGCGGAGCACATTTACGGCCAAGGCCGTCGGTACGCTGGGAAGCACACCTGCCATAAACCTCGAAAGACTAGACATCTCCAGCCTCAACGCCCTGGGCTACGAGTATTCGGACATCTCGCTCAACGCCATCATGCTCGGCACCGCGCTCCAGGCGAAGCTCTCTTCTTCCGACCCCAACGCATTCGCAGACGTCTCTGCGGACATAGACTGGAAGAACAAGACCGGCCGCATCAAGGCGGAGATAACGGACATAGACCTCGCCACCCTCAACATAGACACCCGCGGCGGCAGGTCGGCCGTATCCTGCGCCCTCATGGCGGAACAGGGACTTGATCCCTCCGAGCCTGCGCAGATAGTCATTTCCGACCTCACCCTCACCCGCGACGACGGCGTCTATCTGATCGGGGACATCCTGTCCCAGGCGCGCATCAACGACGGAATCCTCACCATAATCCTCAATTCCGACGTATTCGACGCCAAGTACCACGGCACATCCAACATCAGCGGCCTGATTTCAGACGTGAAGGACGTCACCGTCAACCGCCACCTGCCGGCTGTGTTCGCCCCTCATGCGGAGCCTTCGGACACCCTCTCCACTCTCAGCTGCTCGCTCAGCGCCGTCCTCCATCAGACAAAGGGCCTGCTGTCATTCATCCTGCCCGGTCTCAGCATAGAAAACGACACGGCGTTCAACATCGACCTCGACGAATCCGGCAGGCTGATGGGCTACATCAGCTCCCCCGGCCTGACCTACAACAACATAAGCGCCAAGGGCTTCGACTTTTCCGTCAGCAACTACGACGGCGACCTCGGCTGCACCCTCTCGGCGGACCGTCTGGGCATTGGCAACCTTCCGTTCAACAAGGCCGCCTTCCTGGCGAACGCCACGTCGGACATTCTGATGATGTCCCTCAACTACGAGAACGCCGAGGTGCTGGACGGAGGCAGCGAACTCTATCTCAGCGCCGCATTCTCCCGGGACACCCGCGACTCCCTGGTGGTGGACGTAAACACCCTCCCTTCCCAGATCAGCATAAAGGGCGATACCTGGGAACTGAGCGAGTCGCTCATACAGCTCTCCCACGGCAAAATGGAAGCGGACGGATTCGAACTCTCCTGCGGCGACCAGAGCATTTCCATCGACGGCGGCATGCAGAGGCATGTGTCCGACACCCTCTCGGTGCACTTCCGGGAGCTCGACCTGAGCCTCGTGAGCGAATTCCTCGGAAGCAAGATTCCTGATATAGAAGGCCTCATCGACGGCGACGTCACCCTGCTGTCCCCCTTCCCGTCCAAGATGGGCCTGTTCGCAGGCCTGGTGCTGGAGGGCCTTAAGCTGAACGGCATAAACGCCGGCGACTTCCTCATAGACAGCGACTGGGACGACAAGGCGCGCACCATATCCTTCGACATACTCAACAACCTGGAAGACAGGCAGGCCCTGCAGCTTACGGGAAAATACGGCACCAAGAACAGTACGCTAGACGCCACGGCTACGCTCGACAGCCTTGACGCACGCATCGCCCAGCCATTCCTGAAGAACGTACTGAGCCAGGTCGGAGGCCGGCTCAGCGGCAGCGTGGGCGTATCCGGCAAGCTGGACAAACTCAAGTTGTCCAGCGAAGGCATCCGGCTTGACGGAGTATGCGGACGCGTTAAGCACACCAACGTCTTCTACTCCCTCAACGGCACCACCAGCATAGTTGACAACAAGCTTATATTCAACAATATAGGCGTTATCGACGAATACGGCGGCATGGGTGTCCTGCAGGGCGGGGTCTCGCTCGGGGACTTCAAGGCTCCCAGGATTGACGCATCCCTTGAGATGAACCGGCTCAAGGCCATAGACATCCCCGGGCCCGAAAGCCACATCCGCGTTTACGGAGACCTTTCAGTTTCCGGCAACGGCCGCATACGGGGTCCTTTCAACGCCCTCGGCATAGACGCGGAGGTCTCCAGCGCCGGCAGCGGCCTCGTGAACGTTCCGGTATCGGCGGCGTCTGCCGCGTCCGAAAGCGACCTGCTGACTTTCACCAGGCCGGAGAGCGAAGAGACGGATGACGTAGCCGAGGTGAAGGAGAGCAAGCAGCGTTCCGGCTCAGGCGTGGTGGTGCATGCCAGGGTGAAGGTGATGCCGGATGTCATCGCCAACGTGGAAATCGACAAGGAATCGGGCCACGTGCTCACCGCCGGAGGAACGGGAGACGTAATCCTCGACCTCAACACAGCCAAGGGCAACCTGCAGCTGAAGGGAGACTACCTGATAGACAAGGGAAAGTACCTCTTCAACATCCCCGGCATCGTGAGCAAGGAATTCGACATAAACGAGGGCAGCTCCATCAAGTTCAACGGCAACATCCTGGAGAGCACGCTGAACATCAAGGCAGCGCACAACGTCAAGACCTCTCTCAACACGCTCGTGGCAGACTCCACGTCGGTATCGACCCGGCGTACGGTCGTCTGCGGACTCGACATAAGCGGCAAGCTGCGCAGCCCCGAGGTTTCCTTCTCCATCGACGTACCCGACCTCGATCCGAGCACCAAGATGGCGGTTGACGCAGCCCTCAACACCACAGACAAGGTTCAGAAGCAGTTCGTGGCCCTGCTGCTCTTCGGCACCTTCATACCCCAGGACAATTCCGGAGTCGTAAACGGCACCAACATGATTTACTCCAACGTGGGCGAAATAGTGGCGGGACAGCTGAACAACATACTGCAGAAGCTGGACATCCCGGTTGATATCGGCCTGGGCTACCAGCAGGACAATTACGGCACCGACATGTTCGACGTGGCGGTGTCCACGCAGCTTTTCAACAACAGGCTTGTGGTCGGCGGCTCGCTGGGCAACCGCAAATACAGCACTTCCAAGAGCGACAACGGAGAGCTGGTGGGAGACCTCGACATAGAACTCAAGCTGGACAACAGCGGCGAGGTGCGCCTCAAGCTGTTCAGCCATTCAGCCGACGAGTACACCAGCAGCCTCGACTTCTCGCAGCGCAACGGCATAGGCGTCTCGTACCAGAAGGAATTCAACAAGATGCGCGATTTCTTCCGGCAGCTGTTCATGTCGCGTAAGCGCAAGACCGAGGAAGCCCTCATCGAGGCGAGCAGGAAAAAGGAAACAACGGTAATCGAGATAGAAGAATGAAAGGACGTATCGAATTGACAGGCATGCACTTCCGGGCCTTCCACGGCTGTCTGGAAAGCGAACGTACGGAAGGGGGCGACTTTAAGGTCGACTTCTCCTGCGAGGCCGACACATCCAGGGCGGAGCGCAGCGACGACCTTGCCGACACGCTTGACTACTCCGCCGTTTATGCCGTGGTGGCCGCCCAGATGCAGGTTCCCTCGCAGCTGCTCGAGGCCGTGGCGGGGCGCATCGCCGACGCCATCGGTGAGGAGTTCCCATCGATAGGTCATTTTGAAGTGAGCGTTTACAAGAAGAATCCTCCGGTGGGGGGAGAATGCGAATGGGCAAAGGTAACGGTAAGACGATAGCGTTCCTCACCCTCGGCTGCAAGCTTAATTACGCCGAGACGAGTACGTACGAACGCGGCTTTGTCGCCGCCGGGTTCGGGGTCGTGCCATGGTCCCAGAAGGCGGACGTTTATCTGGTCAACACCTGCTCCGTTACCGCCACAGCCGATTCAAAGTCCCGCAACCTTGTGCGTAAAGTGCTGAGGGTCAACCCTTCGGCCATAGTGGTAGTTACCGGCTGCAGCGCCCAGCTGCGCCGCCCGGATTACGAATCCATTCCCGGAGTAGCCCGCGTTTTTGGTTGCAACGAGAAGTCTTCAGTGGTTCCAGAGACCTTGGCAATTCTGGAGGGACGGAGCCAGCAGTATCCGGTTGAAAATCGTCGCTGCGCGACCCATCTGCCTGGCTCAGCCAACAACGTATATCCTGCATGGAGCAGTGGAGAACGCACACGCTCGTTCCTGAAGGTACAGGACGGGTGCAACAACTATTGTGCGTATTGTACGGTTCCGTACGCAAGGGGCGAAAGCCGCAACATTCCCGTTGCCGAGTGCGTTGCCAACGCAAAGGCAGCGGCTGCGCTGGGCGTGAAGGAGATAGTGCTTACGGGCGTGAATACGGGCGACTTCGGACGCAGCACGGGAGAGTCGTTCCTGCAGCTGCTGCAGGCGCTGAATGAGGTTGACGGTATTGAGCGCTACAGGATCTCCAGCATCGAACCGAATCTCCTTACGGATGATATCGTCGATTGGATCGCATCGGGCACCAAGTTCCAGCCCCATTTCCACATCCCCCTGCAGACCGGCACCGACGAGCAGCTTGCGGCCATGGGACGGAAGTACACGACTTCGTTCTTCGCATCCAAGATAGATTACGTACGGGCGGCCCTGGAAGCCCCTGGCAAGCCGCTGGTGTTCTTCGGCATAGACGTCATGGTGGGATTGCCGGGAGAGACGCCGGAGCAGTTCCGGAGGACTTACAGCTTCCTGGAGGAGCGCGTGCGTCCCGCCTTCATCCACGTATTCCCCTATTCCCGCCGTCCCGGGACTCCTGCAGCATCGATGCCGGGGCAGGTACCGGAGGCCGTGAAGAAAGAGCGTGTGGCGGAGCTTGAGGCTTTGTGCGCCCGGCTGCACTCGGAGTTCGTGGAGGCCAACCGCGGCATACGGGAGAAGGTGCTTTTCGAATCCACCGACCGCGACGGCTGGATGGAAGGCTATACAGGAAACTATATCCGCATCAGAAGGCCCTGGCAGGCCGGTCTGTGCGGTCAGATCATAGACGTTACGATATGAAAGCCAAACTTACGATACTGGGTTCGGGCACGTCTTCCGGCATACCGATGATAGGATGCAACTGCCCCGTCTGCAAGTCTTCGGATCCCCGTGACACCAGGCTTCGCGCCTCCGCCCTGGTTGAATACGGCGGGCTCACCATTCTGGTGGACTGCGGGCCGGATTTCCGCTATCAGGCCATTCGCGCCGGAATCTCCCACCTGGACGCCATCCTGCTGACCCACAATCACATGGACCACATAGGCGGGCTTGACGACACCCGCGCCCTCAACCTTTGCGAGAGCCGCCCGGTGAATATCTACTGCGAGCGCTATGTGGAGGATTCGCTGCGCCACATGTACGCTTACGCCTTTGCCGATCCTAAGTATCCCGGCGCGCCGGAATGGCACATGCATACAATTGACGGCAGCGCGCCGTTCAAGGTGTTTTCAAACGCCGGAGACGAGGTGCTTCAGTGGGAAAAGGGTTTCGGCTACAGGCACCTGGGGGCGTCCGGGGCCGAGGGGAAGAGCGTGGAGGTTATCCCCATCCAGGGTTGGCACCACAAGGTCAAGAAGCAGTCGGTGCTCGGATACCGCTTCGGAGACATCGCATATCTCACCGACATGAACCTTATCGAGGAGCCCGAATTCGAGAAGCTGAAGGGTTTGAAGGCCGTGACGCTCAACTGCGTGAAACCCGGCCCTCACCATTCCCATTTCTCGCTGGACGAGTGCCTCGAGTTCTTCGCCCGCGTCGGCGCACAAGAGTCGTACATCACGCATCTCTCGCACCTGCTGCCCCCTCACGAAGAGTTTGAGAAACAGCTTCCCCCGCACATTCATCCTGCCTACGACGGTTTGGTAATAGAATAGTCGCTGCACAGACTGCGGCTGCCAAAACCCTCCGCTTCGCTCCGCCCCTCCCACGCCTTCGGCGCGGGCCCCTCCCGTTCATGGTCACGGGCGACCAAAGGTTTTGGCAGCCGCAGTCTGTTCCGCCCCTCCAAACAAAACGGGGCGCGATTGAACCAATCGCGCCCCGAAATCAATTATTCAAGAGTCTTTAGAGCTGGGGACCGGCGGCTACGAGAGCCTTGCCAGCTTCGTTGCCTTCGTACTTCTTGAAGTTCTTCACGAAGCGGCCGGCGAGGTCGCGGGCTTTCTCATCCCACTCTGCGCGGTTCTGATAAGTGTCGCGAGGATCGAGGATGCCCCATGCAACGCCGTCGAGCTGAGTCGGAACTTCGAAGTTGAAGTAAGGGATCTTCTTGGTAGGAGCGTTCAGGATGGCGCCGCCCAGGATCGCGTCGATGATGCCGCGGGTGTCGCGGATAGAGATACGCTTGCCAGTACCGTTCCAGCCTGTATTCACGAGATATGCCTTGGCGCCGCTCTTTTCCATTCTCTTCACAAGTTCCTCAGCATATTTGGTAGGATGCAACTCGAGGAATGCCTGGCCGAAGCAAGCAGAGAAGGTCGGAGTGGGCTCGGTGATGCCGCGCTCGGTACCGGCCAGCTTGGCGGTAAAGCCGCTCAGGAAATAGTACTTGGTCTGCTCGGGGGTGAGGATGCTTACCGGAGGAAGCACGCCGAAAGCGTCCGCGCTGAGGAAGATTACCTGCTTTGCGGCAGGGCCCTCGGAGCGGGGACGTACAATCTTCTCGATATGATAGATAGGATAGCTCACGCGGGT
>JAFZLQ010000028.1 GCA_017551425.1 Bacteroidales bacterium
CGCTCAGAATGACAGAGGGAACGCTCAGAATGACAGAGGGAGCGCTCAGAATGACAGAGGTATGCCCGGTCACGCCGGGCATGACGGACGACGCCGTAATCGGCAATACTACCGTGCGTCTTCTGCCATGGCGGCCTCGACGTCGTCGGGGGCGATGGGCAGGCGGCGACTCCCGAGCCTGCGGGCGCCATCGGAAGTCACGAGAACGTCGTCTTCCAGACGGATGCCGCCAAAGTCGAGATACTCCTCGAGCTTGTCGTAACGCACACGTCCCCTGTCGGTCCCGTCGGCCTTCCACTGGGCTATCAGCGCAGGGATGAAGTAGATTCCCGGCTCATCGGTGATGACGTTCCCGGGAACCAGCCTGCGCGCCATGCGCAAGCTTCCCAGGCCGAGCTGCCCGGAGCGCACCTGGTCATCGTCATAACCCACCAGGTTCTCGCCGAGATCCTCCATGTCGTGCACGTCAAGGCCCATGTTGTGGCCGAGTCCGTGAGGCATGAAGAGCCCGCCGATTCCGTCTGCGACCATCTCGTCCAGGTCGCCTCTGACAATCCCCAGCTGGCCCAGGCGGTCCAGCATATGGCGCACGGCGGCAAGGTGGCAGTCGCGGTAAGGGACACCGGGACGCACCATTTCGAACGCAAGCTCATTGCATTCATACACAATCTGATAGATATCGCGCTGACGGGGACTGAACTTGCCGGTGGTAGGATAGGTACGGGTATGGTCCGACGCATAATGGGCGTTGCTCTCGGCACCGGCGTCCACCAGCAGCAGGCGGCCCGGCTCAATCGGTGCCTCATGCGAATGGCAATGGAATATCTCTCCGTGCTGGGTAAGGATGGTGGCAAAAGAAACGCCCCAGCCTGCGGCCAGTACGGACCCCTCCATCTCCCCCACTATCTCCTGCTCCACGCGGCCCAGCCTGATGCCCTTGCGGGCGGCGGTGTGCATATTATACCCCAGCTCTGCGGCGGCGTCCAGCAGCGCTATCTCGTCGGCATCCTTGACAAGGCGCATCTTCACCACGGCACGCACCAGAGGCTCGCTGGCCAGCGGGCAACCTTTCTTGCCGACGCTGAAGAGCGCATCCGGAGCCACTCCAAGCAGTCCCCCGAGAAGCACTGCGTTATACCAGCGCGACGCCGGCAGGAAATGGACCTTGCGCCCGGCGGCAAGCGCGGCGCGCACGGCATCGCCGAAACCGGCATAAGGCGCAGACCCTGAGACCCCGGCTCCGGCGGCAAGGGAAGCAACGCTCGGCATGGGCCCCATCCAGATGATGTCGTCTATGCCGAAGTCGTCGGCATACACCGTCTCCGCACCGGACTCGAGGTCAAGCACTGCGGCGAAGCGGGGCTCGTCTATGCCGAAATAATACAGCCAGTTGCTGTCCTGACGCCATTTGTAGCCGTTGTCGCGGTACTGGGCGGCGGATTCCACATTGCCAACAAAAACTGCTATTCCTTTTTCTCCCTTGAGGAGTTCACGCAAGCGGTTGCGTCTGCTGAGATACTTGTTCATATTGCGTTTATCTGTATTCTTCGTATTCGGGGAGCGACAGCTCCGACAGGAATTCCTTGAAACTCTGCTCGTCGCGCGGGCAGATGAGAAGCACGTCGTCCAGGTCGAGGACCATATAGTCCGTCAGGCCCTTGACCGCCACCAGCTTGCCCTTGTGGGGCGAAAGGACTATGGTTCCGCTGTTGTCGCGCGAGAGGAACTTGCCGCGGGTACGGCTGGAGTTGCCCTTGCTGTCCCGCACGGCGAAGTATTCGTACAGCGACTCCCAGCTGCCGAGGTCGGCCCAGTCGAAGAAGGACGGGATGGCCATAACCCTCTCCGACTTCTCCATGACTGCATAGTCGATGGAGATTCGCGGCATGCCGGGGTAGATTTCACGGAGGTACTCCTTCTCCAGCGGCGTAGAGATGTATTTGTCCCACTCGCGCCACTGCGCGGCCACTTCCGGCGCCTGTTCCTGCAACTCGGACGCAATCACCGAGGCCTTCCAGATGAAGATGCCCGCGTTCCACAGGAACTCGCCGCTGTCTATGAAGGCCTGCGCTATCTCCTTTTCGGGCTTTTCGGTGAAGGTCTTCACCCGCACGGGGCGGTCGTCCATCATGGGGCCGTCGGCCTGAATGTAACCGAAGTTGGTATCGGGGCGGGTGGGAAGTATGCCGAGGGTGACGAGTTCGTCATGTCCCGAGGCATAATCGAGACCCTTGAGTATGGTGCGGCGGAAGTCATCCACGTCGTTGATGACCTGGTCGGCCGGAGTCACCAGAACCACCGCCTGCGGGTCGCGCTTGAGTATGGCATACGTGGCGTAGGCGATGCAGGAGGCCGTATTGCGGTTGAACGGTTCCAGAAGCAGGTTGCGTTCCGGGAGCGTCGGAAGCTCTTTGAACACCAGCTCGCGGTATCTCTCCAGCGACACCACTATGATGTTGTCTTCCGGGACGAGCCCATGCACGCGGCGGTAGGCCATCTTGAGGAACGACACGCCGGAAAACGCCATCTCGAGGAACTGCTTGGGACGCGCCTGCCTGCTGACGGGCCAGATGCGGGAGCCGAGGCCGCCCGCCATGATCACACAGTAATAGTGGGAATTGTTCATTCGAATCTGACTATCGTTACGCCGGACCCGCCTATGCGGACGTCCTCGTCGGACACCGAGGCGATTCCCGGGATGGTGCGGAGGTATTTCTGTATCTCTTCGTGAAGCACGCCGGTGCCTTTGCCGTGGATGATGCGCACCTCGCCGACACCGAGCATGACGGCGTCATCGACATAGCGCGTGACGATACCGAGGGCGTCCGAAAGACGCTGCCCGCGGATGTCTATCTCCGGCGAGAAGTTGAGCTTGCGTGCGCTGATGGAGGTGTCTATCTTCTGCTGGGCCGGGGCGAAGGCCTTGCGCGACAGCTCCCGGAACTCGTTGGACGAAATGCGTTCGAGGCCGTCGGATTTCATGGTGCTGGAGATGTTGCCCACGGCGATGGTGACGTTCTTCCCGCTCACCCGCGTGACTTCTCCCACCAGGCCGTTGCTCTTCACCCGCACCTTCTCCCCTACCTTGAGGGGCTCCACGCGCGGTTTGGGCTCCTGGGCGGCGCCTCCTGCGGCCTTTGCCTTGCGTGCCTCGAGCTTGGAAATCTTGCGGTCTATGTATTCGTCCCGCTGCTTCTGCTCGCGGGACTTGCGGGCCTCGAGCGCCCCGATGAAGCCCTGGAGCTCGGCGCGGGCGGCCTTGGTCTGTTCCTTGTCGGCCTGCGACTCCTTGATTACGCGTATGGTCTTCTCCACCTGCGCCCCTGCGCCCCGCACAATCTCCTCGGCCTCGCGGCGCGCCTCCTCCAGGATGTCCTTGCGCTGGGCGCGGATGTCTTCCAGCTCCTGCTGATAGCGCTCGGTGATGCCTTCCAGCGTCTTGTCCGTATGCTTGATCTTCTGCAGGCGTTCGTCCAGCTGGCGGCGGTTGCGGGCAATCTTGCGGAGGTTCTTCTCTATGCCCACGAACTCCTCTCCGGCGCGGGCCTCGGCGTCTTTGACGATGGTCTCCGGCAGGCGCATCTTGCGGGCGAGCTCGAATGCGAACGAGTTGCCCGGGAGGCCGATTTCGAGCGCGAACATCGGTGCTATCCTGGACGAGTCGTACAGCATGGCGCCGTTTACCACGCGCGTCTGCCCCCCGGATGCGTAAAGCTTGAGGTTGGTGTAATGCGTGGTGATCACGCCCCACACCCCGCGGCGGTCGATCTCCGCCAGGATGGCCTCGGCGATGGCGCCGCCGGCCGCAGGTTCCGTTCCGGCGCCGAACTCGTCAATCAGCACCAGCGTATGCTCGTCGGCCTCGGCAAGCATGTCGCGCATGTCGGACAGGAAGGAGCTGTATGTGCTGAGGTCGTTCTCCAGCGACTGGTCGTCGCCTATGCTCACGCAAATGCGGTCGAACACCGGCAGCTCGGAGGTCTCCGACGTGGGGATCAGCATACCCCACTGGAACATGTACTGCAGCAGGCCTACAGTCTTGAGGCACACCGACTTGCCGCCGGCGTTGGGGCCGGAGATGAGCAGTATGCGCTTGGCGGGCGTGAGGGTTATTGTAAGCGGGACGATGGACCGGCCCTCCTTCTGAAGGGCACGTTCGAGCAGCGGGTGGCGGGCCTTGCGCAGGGCGATTCCGCCGTCGTCGGACAGTACCGGAATGCCGGCGATGAAGTCGAGGGCCGTCTGCGCCTTGGCCATCAGGAAGTCGATCTCCCCTATGAAGGCGGCGCTAGCGAGCACCTCCGGCAGATACGGCCTCAGGAACACCGTGAACTCGCGCAGTATGCGGGAAATCTCACGCGTCTGGGCGAAGAGGAGCTCGGAGATCTCGTTCTCGATTTCTATTATTTCCGCAGGCTCCACGAAGGTGGTCTTGCCGGTGGCGGACTCGTCGTACACGAAGCCCTGGAGCTTGCGTTTGGAGGCGGTGGCGACGGGGATGAGGTACTTGCCGTCACGGATGGTGACTGCGGCGTCGGCATCCACCAGACCCGACTCCTGCGCCTGCTTGAGAATGGCGGTGGCGCGGCGGGAGATGGCGCCTTCCTTGTCGCGGAGGCGCTTGCGTATGTCGAAGAGCTCCGGGGAGGCGGAGTCCTTTATGTCTCCGTACCTGTCCAGGATGGTCTCTATGCGGCGGTTGATTTCC
>JAFZLQ010000029.1 GCA_017551425.1 Bacteroidales bacterium
CGCATGAAGGTGCCCTTCGGCATCGCGCAGATAGGCAAGGCCTTCCGCAACGAGATCGTCGCCCGCCAGTTCATCTTCCGCATGAGGGAGTTCGAGCAGATGGAGATGCAGTTCTTCATCAAGCCCGGCACCGAGCTGGAGTGGTTCGCAAAATGGAAGGAACAGCGCATGAAGTGGCACGTCAACATAGGCATGGGAGCGGAGAACTACCGTTTCCACGACCACGAGAAGCTGGCCCACTACGCCAACGCCGCCACCGACATCGAGTTCAACTTCCCCTTCGGCTTCAAGGAGCTGGAAGGCATCCACAGCCGCACCAACTGGGACCTCGGCAGGCACCAGCAGTACTCCGGCCGCAAGATCGAGTACTTCGACCCTGAAGAAGGCGCCGCCTACACCCCGTACGTGGTGGAGACTTCCATCGGCGTGGACCGCATGGTGCTCGCTGTGCTGAGCCATTCGCTCAAGGAGGAGAAGCTCGACAACGGCGAGACCCGCGTCGTGCTGTCGATTCCCGCCCCTCTCGCCCCCGTGAAGGCCGCGGTGCTGCCGCTCGTAAAGAAGGACGGACTGCCCGAGCTCGCCCAGAAGATCATGGACGACCTCAAGTACGATTTCAACTGCCAGTACGAAGAGAAGGACTCCATCGGCAAGCGCTACCGCCGCCAGGATGCCATCGGCACTCCTTTCTGCATCACCGTCGATCACCAGTCCCTCGAGGACGGCTGCGTGACGGTGCGCGAGCGCGACACCATGAGCCAGGAGCGCGTCCCCGTTTCCGAGCTCCGCGCCCTCATCGACAAGAGGGTCAACCTCAACAACCTCCTCCGCAACCTCTAGCCTGCCGGCGCTGCGATCCGGCTGAGCTTCAGCCACTTACGTTACGACCTCTGGGAAAATCTCCCAGAGGTCGTTTTCTATGTGGCTGACCGTCAGTCCTTTACCATTACGGGCGGAGGCAGCGGCGGGTAGAATTTCACCGGCCCGGAAGGCCCGTCGTACGGGAAGAGGCCCTGGCCTGCGAGGGGCGGGGTGCCGCTGGAAACGGCGTCGCGCACGGGATCCGTGGGATCGTCATTGTCCAGGAAGGTCTCCATGTCGAAGGAGCCCCCTCCGAGCTCCATTATTCGCTTGACTATCAGCACCCTCTGCCATGTGGAGTAATACGGGCGGTTGTCTATCATGCAGCTGATCTTTTCCGAACGCCAGCGGTTGAGCGGATAGGTGTCCGCCCCCTGGAAGACGCCGATGCGATCGTACCTGGAATCCCACATGAGGCTCATGACGGCCTGGTTGTCCAGCAGGTCCGTCTTCCAAGGAACGTTGTCGTACGTCGCGGAAACATTGAGGGAGGTGGGCGAAGGCCAGCTGTGCCCCTCTATCACGGTGCTGGTGACATAGCTGTTGCCGCCCCAGTACTCGTCTGCGAAACGGCCGAATCCGTGGCCGCCGAACTCATGCAGGACTATGTTCATCCAGTTCCCGGTGGTGGTGCCGTAAAGGGCGAATTCCTCCTGCGTCGTGCTGCGCATTCCGGCGGAAACCTCCGATTCGCTTACCGCCGTGGTGGCAGGATATGTCCAGCTCGTGTTCGCACCTCCGTTCATGTACGGGACCAGGGCGAGGGAGCGTCCGTACGGATAGTGGAAGCAGATGCCGGCGTAGCGGGTGTCGTTTATCAGCATCAGGATGCTTACGTCGTCAATGTCGATCTTTCCCTTGATTATGTCCGGGCAGTTGGTCTCCACCGTCTGGAACACTATGTCCGTATCCGTCCACATGTCGTTGTACGAATTGGCGCCCCAGCTGGTCTTGTAGTAGGTGTCGTGCTTTTCGGTGACGTTCCAGTTGCCGTCCGTCTTGGACGCGCCGGACTCTTTGGATACCGTCGGAATGATATAGACGTTGAACCAGTCCCTGTAGGTCTTGTACGGCTCGGTCTGGAAAAGGAAGTCGATTGCGGCGCGCGCCCTGGTCTTGAAAACGTTCTGCAGGGCGGACGTGAAGCCGTCCCCTATGACCACCAGGTCCACCGGTCTGGTTCCCTTGGTCTGGGTCATGTACCGCTCCACTCCGGGCGGTAAGGAACTGAAGGAATTGTCCAGGTTGATGGTTCCCAGCTCCACGATGTGCGAGCGTTTGGGGCTGATTTTGGCGGTTGACGACTTGATGATGAAGTCTCCGTTCGCGTCCGTGAAGGTGAGGGAGAAACCGTCGCTCTCGCCGGGGGCGACCGCAAAATAATAGTCACCGCCCGCTTCAAAGCTGCCCTCCAGCGTCACGTACTTGGTATGGTCGTAATTCATTGCGGCAAAACGGGTCATGTCCACATAACCCTCGCCGCCGGGGCTCGCGAAATACAGGCCGTCGCCGGCAACCGTATATGTGGTCTGGAGCTTGACGCTGCGGACTTTTGACGCGCCGGCGCCCGCCAGCTTGAAGTGGACCAGCGACAGCACGTTCTTGAAATGCAGCTGCCCGAGGGCCGAGGCTTTGCCGCCCGCATAGGACACGGCCTGGTTGAGTCCCCTCTCTATACTGCCCTTGACCGCAGTCTGCACGGGAGGAACGGCTATGGCGAACCAGTACTCACCATCATTTTCCGACGGGGCGAACGAGGTGTAGCGCTCGGCGGGATAAAATGCGAGATAGGTGAGCGGAGCGGACGAGGGGGACCAGTTGTCGGAGTAGAACTCCGCCACATTCGAGCCGCCGTCGTTCGTGGTGAATTCCCTTGAATACATTCCGGCGGATGCCGAGATTACGCCGAACACCCTGATCTTGTCTCCTGAATTCCACACGACGTCGGCATGAGTGCCGGCGCTGTTCATGGATATGGAGGTACGGGTGCCGTCGTCCATGGTGGCGACAAGGACTTTGCGGTTGGAAACCGGGGCCTCGGGGATTTCCGGGGCCTCGAGGGCGCAGGATGCGAGCGCGGCCAGCGTCATGGCCATAAATACGTAACGTGTTTTCATAGCCATGTGTATTCGGGGTTGACAAAACCGGTATCGACTATATCGACGTCATAGCCCTCGTTGCTTCCGAGGAGGAAACCGAGGCCGGGGAGCAGTTCGTCCGTGCAAATCTCGGGCGGATTGTAAGGTTGCTTCATAAGCGGATGCCGTTGATGGAATACGCAAATATAATAAATTATTGGTGTTTCGAATAAAAATGCTATCTTTGCAAGCTATTTTGGACAATTATTAATATTAACCATAGTTATGCAAAGCAAAGGAGCAATCAGACTTGTAGCAATTCTGCTCGCAATCGCCTGCCTGTGGCAGCTCTCCTTCACGGCCGTAACCTCCCTCCAGGAGAAGAAGGCCGCAAAGGCCGCCGCCGCCAGGGCCGAGGCCTTCGCACAGGGAGCGGAATGGAACAAAGTCGCAGCTGAGGATCAGGCATATTTCCTCGATTCCCTCAAGAAGAACGAAGAGAAAAGGTACACCGACTCCATCTCTTCAGAGAAAGTTTATTTCGGTTATACATTCAAGGACGTAAAGGCCAAGGAGATCAACCTCGGTCTGGACCTCAAGGGCGGTATGAACGTCATGCTGCAGGTTCAGCTCGAAGACCTTGTAAAGGCACTCTCCGGCAATAACCAGAGCCCCGCATTCCTGCAGGCCCTTTCCCTCGCGAAGCAGCGCGTGGTCGGTTCACAGTCCGACTTCATCACCCTCTTCGCAGACGCATGGAAGGAGACTTCCGGCGGCGCAAGGCTTGCCCAGGTGTTCGGCACCTACGAAATGCGCGACCGCATCAAGCCCGAGTCGACCGACGAACAGGTAGTGGCAGTCATCAAGGAAGAGGCAGAGAGCGCAATCTCCAACTCTTTCAACGTGCTCCGCAACCGTATCGACCGCTTCGGCGTCACCCAGCCTTCCATCCAGAAGCTCGGAAACACCGGCCGCATCCTCGTGGAACTCCCCGGCGTGAAGGAGCCTGAGCGCGTCCGCAAACTCCTCCAGGGCACCGCATCCCTCGAGTTCTGGACAACTTTCGACGCAGCCGAGATCACCCCTTACCTCCAGGAAGCCAACCTTCTGCTCGCCCAGTATGCGGCAGCCGATGAGACCCCCGCAGTGGAGGAGAAGACCGGTGAGACAGACCTCGTGGCAGAGGAGCTCAAGGCCCAGAACGAGAACGAAGACAACCTGGCCGCCTACAAGAAGGCCAATCCCCTCTTCGCCGTCCTGCAGCCCTCCAACTACCGCGGCAACGCCTGCATCGGCTTCGCAGCCGCAGCAGACACCGCAGCAGTGAACAAGTACCTCGCAATGCCCGAGGTTGCCGCACTCTTCCCCGCCGAGTTCCGCCCCATGTGGAGCGTCAAGCCCAGCGAGTACATGCAGTCCGACAACATCTTCGAGCTCATCGCCATCAAGTCCTCCAGCCGTGACGGCAAGGCTCCCCTCGACGGCGGCGTGGTTACCGACGCACGCGTGACCACCAACGACCGCCGCGGCGGCTCCCCCACCGTTTCCATGACCATGAACGCGGAGGGCGCCAACATCTGGGCACGTCTCACCAAAGACAACATCGGCAAGCAGATAGCCATCGTCCTCGACGGTACCGTATATTCCTATCCTACCGTCAACGGCGAGATCACCGGCGGTTCTTCGGAAATCAGCGGCCACTTCGACATGGAAGAGGCGACCGACCTTACCAACGTCCTCAAGTCCGGTAAGCTTCCCGCCCCTGCAACCATCGTACAGGAGCAGGTCGTAGGTCCTTCCCTCGGTGCAGAGTCCATCAGGGCGGGTCTCGTCTCCTTCCTCATCGCATTCGTGCTGGTGCTCCTCTACATGATCCTCTTCTACAAGGGAGCGGGTCTCGTTGCAGACGCAGCGCTTCTCACCAACGTCCTCCTGCTGTTCGGCACCCTCGCATCGTTCGGCGCCGTCCTCACCCTCCCGGGTATCGCAGGTCTCGTCCTGACCCTGGGTATGGCAGTGGACGCCAACGTTATCATCTATGAGCGTATCAAGGAAGAGCTCAAGGCCGGCAAGGGTCTGGGCAAGGCCGTCCACGACGGTTACCAGAACGCCTACTCCGCCATTATCGACGGTCAGGTGACCACCCTCCTCACCGGTCTCGTGCTGTTCTTCTTCGGTTCCGGTCCTATCAAGGGCTTCGCCACCACGCTCATCATCGGTATCGTCACCTCCGTCCTCACCTCCATCTTCATCACCCGCCTCATCATCGACGGCCGCGTGAGCAAGGGCAAGGACATGACCTTCGAGTGGGAGTGGTCCAAGAACTTCCTCAAGAACACCAACTTCGACTTCATCAAGGCCCGCAAGTGGTCCTATGTTGTTTCTTCCGCACTCATCCTCATCTCCCTCGGAAGCATCTTCTTCAAGGGCTTTACCTACGGTGTGGATTTCACCGGCGGCCGCACCTACGTCGTTCGTTTCGACCAGAGCGTCACCGCGGAGGAAGTGCGTGCAGCAGTCAACGCCACCTTCAACGCGGCGGATCCCGAGTCTTCCGTGGAAGTCAAGCAGTTCGGCGGCGAATCACAGATGAAGGTCACCACCTCCTACAAGGTAAAGGACGAGTCCTCCAGCGTCGATGCAGAGATCGAAGGCATGCTGTACGAGTCCCTCAAGGGATTCTATTCCAACGAGCCCAGCTTCGACGACTTCAAGGACACCGCAAACAACCCCAACGGTATCATCTCCTCAGACAAGGTCGGCGCATCCATTGCAAGCGACATCAAGCGCTCCGCAGTCATCAGCGTCATCCTCGCCCTCCTTATCATCTTCGCCTACATCGCATGGCGATTCAAGGGCTGGAACTGGGGTCTCGGCGGCGTCGTATCGCTGGCTCATACCGCAATCATCCTCATCGGCTTCTTCTCGCTGTTCAGCGGAATCCTGCCGTTCAACCTCGACGTCGACCAAACCTTCATCGCAGCTATCCTGACGATCATCGGTTACGCAATCAACGACAACGTGGTTATCTTCGACCGTATCCGTGAGAACCTCGGCCTGCACCCCAACGACGACTTCAAGACCATGGTCAACAGGTCGCTCAACCAGACCCTCACCCGTACCGTCAACACTTCGGTGTCAACCCTCCTCCCTATGCTTGCCATCGCATTCTTCGGCGGCGAGTCCATCAGGGGTCTGTCGGTTGCACTCTGCCTCGGTGTTCTCGTAGGAACCTACGCTTCCATCATGATCGGTACTCCTATCATGTACGACTCCACCCGCAGGATCGCAAAGAAAGAGGTCAAGAAGTAATCCTACGGCCTCTATACAATAAAAGCGGCGCCCTCGCGGGTGCCGCTTTTTGTGTGTCCTGCCGGCTTACTTGCTGAGCTTGAAACCGAGCTTGAGGTCGTCGATGTTGGCGACTGCCTGCTGCACCGTGTTGATGGTGGAGTTGTTGACCTTTGTTCCCACGGCATTGAGAACCTTCTTTACGAAGTCCAGGAACTTGCCGGACTCGAAGAGGAGGTCGCAGCCGTAATCGGTCTTCTTGATCGTGCCTACCAACTTGAATGTCAGCACTTTGGCGAAGTTGAGGGTGATCTTGTCCCCATCCTTGGTCCAGGTGCCGGGGATGTTGATCTTCTGGGCGGTGAGGGTGAAGGAACCGTCCTCCTTGAAGTGGAAGGAAGCGGCGCCCGCCTTGATGCCGGCCTTTGCAAGAAGGTTGTTCACCTGGTCCTCGACCTTGCCGGTGCTGGCCGCGGCGGCCACGTTTGCAAGGACATTGTTGGAGGATGCGCCTATTGCAACGCCCTTGTATTTCCAGTTGCCCTTTACGTCGAAGGTTGAGCCTGAGCTCTTTCCGGAGACAATGTCGCCGACCTTTTCAGTAGCAATGTTGAGGAAGTCGTCGAGCCAGCTCTGTGCGCTGGCGACGGATGCAAACAGCATCATGCAGCCGATAACGGTAAAAATTTTCTTCATAATTATTAATGGTTTATGGGTTATTCTTCTCGTGGCCATCCGGGTGCGGACACCGGATGCTCCAGGCCGTCGGGAGATACAAGAACCGCGCCTACGTCCGCCTGGGCAAGATGTCCGATTATGTCGAAGGTCTGGAAATCCGTACGGAACTTCTCATACTCCCCTATCGGCACGGCAAGGAGCACGCGGCAGTCGTCGCCGCCGTTCATCGCCGCGGACACGGGGTCGAGGTCCAGGGTCTTGCCAAGCTCGAAGCTGCCGCCCTCGAAGGGGATGCGGTCTGCGTAAACCTTTACCCCGAGGCCGGTCGCGCGGCGCAGCCGCAGTAGTGCGTCTGCCAGCCCGCGATCCACGAACAAAGCTGCGGAAGGGCTGATTCCGGCATCCTGAAGGGCCGCCGGAAGGCCTGAAGGGAGCTCCGGTTTGAGGTAGGAGCCGACCAGCATGCGGTAACGCTCCAGTTCCTTCCGGTCTTCCGAACCTGCTTCAAAGCTGCCGCGGCCGCGCTCCAGAACCCTGAGCCCAAGGAAGGCCGCGCCAAGCGCACCGCTCACGCACAGGAGGTCTTTGGTCGCGGGGGCGGACAGCTTGAGTCCGCTCTCCCCCGCCGCTCCCACGGCAATTGTGAGCCCGTTGCGGGAGGGCTGAAGGTCGAGAGTCAGCGAAGAGTATCCGAATTCCTTTGCCGCCGCCACAACCCCGCTCCACAGCTCGCGAACCTGATCCATGCCGAGTTTAGCCGACAGGCCAAGGTTGACGTTGAGCGCCCTGGGCTCCGCAAGGCCGGCGTAAAGCTCTCCGGTCACAAGCGCAACCGCCTTGTATCCAAGGTGTTTCAGGGGAAAATAGACGAGGTCGAAGTCTATGCCTTCCAGCAGAAGGCGCGATGCCGTGACCACCCTGGCCCCGGGGGCCGGCTCAATGCTTCCGCTGCCGAAAGCATCAAATCCGGAGCCCTCGAACAGCTCCCTGATGGCCTCAACCCGGCCTAATTGGGCAAAATCCTGCATGTTTCTATGAGTTTGCGGCTTTTTTCTGTACGGTGTAATTCAGTCCCATGAGCCTGAGCTTCCCTGCCAGCTCGCCGTTTACGGAAAGCTGGAACTTCTTGGAGCGGAACTCGAGGTTGTACCCGGTGGTGTTCTCGCGCAGGGTGATCCAGAGCGGGATGTTTCCCTTGCTTGACTTGAGGAGGGTCACGAGGGTCTTGCGGAACTCCGGACTGAGGACTGCGGTGTCTATATCGACGTTGAGTCCTGCGATGAAGGTCTCCGCCACGTTCCCGAGAAGATATACCTTCTTGATTTTGAAGGCGTAAGGAGCCGTCTTGCCCTGGGCCTTCTCCTCCGGCTTGAGGTAATAGCGCTCGTCTATGTCACCCTGGATATACAGATACTCATGGGGCTTCATATAGGCCATCCATGCCTCGTAATCCTTGCCGAACAGGGCGAATTCGAAGTGACCGTTGTAGTCTTCTATGGTAACCCTGGCAGCCGGCTGCCCGGTCTTGGTGGTAAGGGTCTTGACGTCCGTGACGATGCCGGCCACAGACGCGGAGAACTTGCGCTTCTCCTTCTCGCAATCCTGGATCTTGTCCCCTATCCGGCCCACGGAAAGGTTCGTAAAGTTCTCTATCTCAAACGAATACCTGTCCAGGGGATGGGCGCTGAGATACATGCCCACGAAGTTCTTCTCTTCCTGCAGCAGGGCGAGGGTGTTCTCGTCCTCCGGAGCCTCGGGCATTACGGGCCGGCGGGGCTTGAGCTCCTCCACCTCGCCGAAGAGCGACAGGCTGTTGTCCATCTTGTCGTTCTTGAAGAGGTCCATGTAGCGCACGAGTTCGTCTATGAAGCGGTCGCCGCTCGCTCCGGGAACGAAGAAGCGGCTGCGCTTGCAGAACGAATCGAACGCGCCGGCGAGGGCCAGGATTTCCACCGATTTGGGCGTAATAACGACCGATTTGGAGTCCTTCGCCCCCCTCTCGGCCATTCTCTCCACAAAATCGTAAACGTCTGTAAACAGGCCGTTTTCGGCCCTTTCGGCGATTATTGCGTCAACCACGTTGGTGCCGAAGTTCTTGAGGCCTCCCAGGCCGAAGCGTATGTTGCCGTCACGGTTTACGGTGAAACGGGCCTCGGACTCGTTCACGTCGGGACTCAACACCTTGATACCGTGTAACTTGCAGTCTGCCATTATCTTCTTGATCTCGTCCATGTTGGAGAGGTTGCAGGAGAGGTTGGCGGCAAGGAATTCCGCGGTATAGTGGCACTTGAGCCACCCTGTCTGGTAGCTCACCCATGCGTAGCAGGTGGCGTGAGACTTGTTGAAGGCGTACTGGGCGAATTTCTCCCAGTCTTTCCATATCTTGTCCAGGGTCTTCTCCGGGTGCCCGTTGGCGAGGCCCTGGCTCATGAACTTGTCCTTCAGGATCATCATCTCGTCTATCTTCTTCTTTCCCATTGCCTTGCGCAGGCGGTCGGCCTCTCCCTTGGTGAAGTTGGCGAGCTTGCGGGAAAGGAGCATGACCTGCTCCTGATAGACTGTGATGCCGTATGTTTCTTCGAGGTACTCCTCCATTTCCGGGAGGTCGTACTCTATCTGCTGCACCCCCTGCTTGCGGGCTACGAAATCGGGAATGTAGTCCATCGGGCCGGGACGATACAGGGCGTTCATTGCGATGAGGTCCTCGAAACGGGTGGGGTGCAGGCGCTGCAGCCAGGATTTCATGCCCTCGGATTCGAACTGGAACACCACGGTGGTGTCTCCGCGCCCGTACAGCTCCAGGGTTTCCCGGTCGTCGATGGGGATGCTCTCGATGTCTATGTCTATGCCGTGGCGCTGCTTGATGTTGCGCAGGGTCTCATGTATGATGGACAGCGTTATGAGGCCCAGGAAGTCCATCTTCAGCATGCCCACGTCCTCTATGTAGTGGCCGTCGTACTGGGATGTCCACACGTCCTTGCCCGTTTCCTTGTCTTTGGAGAGGCAGATGGGAATGTAGTCCGTGAGGTTGCCGCGGCCGATGATGGTAGCGCATGCATGTACGCCCACCTGTCGTATGCTGCCTTCCAGCTTGAGGGCGTAACGCAGCACCTCCTTGTTGATTTCCGGGCCGTTTTCTATCTCGTTCCGCAGTTCCGGCACGAGGCGGTAGCAGTTGGCCAGCGTAATCTTCACGTCCACGTCTTCCATGCCCTTCTGGAAGGTGCGCTTCTGCTTTACCCCGTCTATCTCGACCTCCTTCTCGATGACCTTGAATCCGGGTTTGAGCTCGTCCAGCTTGGGGTTGAATGGGTATTCCCTCTCCTTGCGCTCGCTCAGGCGGTCCGGAATCATCTTGGTGAGGCGGTTCGACTCGTCTATGCTCACCTCGCTTATGCGGGCGACGTCTTTGATGGCGGACTTGGCGGCCATGGTGCCGAAGGTGATGACGCGGGATACGTGGTCCTCCCCGTAGGTGCGCTCGACGTACTCATGGGCGTCCAGGAGATTCTCGAAATCGACGTCGATATCCGGCATGGAGATACGGTCGGGATTGAGGAAGCGCTCGAACAGGAGATTGTACTTGATAGGGTCCAAATTGGTGATTCCCAGGCAGTAAGCAACCACGCTTCCAGCCGCCGAGCCTCGCCCGGGACCCACCAGGTAGCCATGCTTGCGCGAGGCGGCGATGTAATCCTGTACGATGAGGAAGTAGTCCGGGAAGCCCATCTTGCTGATGGTCTTGAGCTCAAAATCTATGCGCTCCTGCTGCTCCTCGGTGAGCGTATCCCCGTATCGGGCGTGCGCTCCCCTGTAGCAAAGCTCGCACAGGTATGCCACAGAGTTGCAGAACGCGTCTCCGCGGTACTCGCGCTGTTCCCTGCCGGTCGCCTTGTCTTTTCTGATGCTGTAGCGACCCTCGTCTATGACGGCCTTATACTGCTCCAGCTTGCTGTCAATGACCGCCATGAACCTGGGGTCGATCTCGTACTTGGGCAGGACGTGGGGGCGGTCTATGGAATACACCTCCACCTTGCCGGCCACCTCGAGCGTATTTGCCAGTGCCTCAGGGTGTTCCGGGAACAGGGCGGCCATTTCTTCCTCGCTCTTGAGGAACTCCTGCTGGGTGTAACGGAGGCGCCCCGGATCCGAAATGTTGGCGTTGGTGGTGAGGCAGATGAGGCGGTCGTGCACGGGGCCGTCGTCGCGGTTGAGGAAGTGGACGTCGTTTGTGGCCACCACCTTGGTGCCCGTTTCTTCCGCCAGCCTGAATATGCCCTCGTTCACTATGCTCTGCTGGCGATATACCTCGTAAATCTTCTCGAAGGCCTCGTTCGGCAGGCCCTCCACCTCCGTGCGGTGGAGCATAACCTCAAGGTAGTAATCGTCCCCGAACACGCTCTTGTGCCACTCCACGGCCTTTTTCGCCTCCTCGTAGTTGCCGGCCATCAGGTTGTTGGAAATCTCTCCGGCGAGGCAGGCGGAGCTGCAGATAATGTCCTCGTGGTACTTCTCTATTATCTCGTGGGTGACGCGAGGCTTGTAGTACATGCCCTCGATGAAGCCCGTCGAGACTATCTTCATGAGGTTCTTGTAGCCGTTGTAGTTCTTGGCCAGCAGCATGAGGTGGTAGTACCTTTTGTGGTCGTTGTCCTTGACGCGGTGGTCGTAGTGGCGGGTCACATATACCTCGCAGCCGATAATGGGCTTGACTATGAGGGAGCCGTCCGGAGCCTTGTTGGACTTGTCGAAAGCCCACCGCAGGAACTCCTTCACACCGTACATGTTGCCGTGGTCGGTAATGGCGAGAGCGGGCATGCCGAGCTCCCGGGCGCGGGCAAACAGTTTCTTTATGTCTGTGAGACCATCCAGGATGGAGTACTGAGTGTGAAGATGCAGGTGGACGAATGGCATAGTACAAAGATAAAGAAATATTCTTATCTTTGACCGGTAAAAAAACAACGAAAATGAAAAAGATTATTGTTATACTCGCCGCCATTCTGGCATTCGGCATGACCGCCAGCGCACAGCGCCAATACGTCGGGTACGCGACTGCAGGCATACTTACGCATATCAACGACACCTATGACATCCACCCCGGCATAGACATCGCCGGCGGCGTGCGCAACTACAACCGCGACGCCTTCGTATCCTTCGCCTACGGCGCTGAGGCCTTCGCTTTCTGGCTTCCTTCCGCAGACAGCAGCGACTTTGGCATCTATGCCATCCCCCAGATCGGCGTAGCCATCGGCCCCAAAGGCTTCAAGGTCTATCCGCACTCCGGTTTCATGGCCGGATACAGCAAGAACATAGGGACCTTCAACCTCGGCAGCAACGGCGGTATAGCCCTGGATTTCGGCAAGAATATCACTCTTGATTTCGTGGGCTACTACATCTTCAACCAGGCCTGGTCCACCGCGGTAAACGTCACCTGGAGGTTCTGAGACGGTTCAGCCCAGCATGTCCAGCAGGTCCTTCACGAAGGGCCTGCTTTTCGTTTGGGGATGCGGGATCGTTAGCCCCGGGGTCTCCATGCGGATGTCCCCGTAGAACAGGATATCTATGTCGATGATACGGCTGTGATAAATCCTGCTGCCGTCCGGGGCATATTCGGGCTCGTCGTCCCTCCCCATCTGCCGTTCTATCTGCTTGCAGATGCGGAGTATGGTCTCCGGCCGACGGGCGCTGGAATATACCACGACTGCGTTGAGAAACGGCGGGGCCTCGAAGCCGAAGGCCTCGGTCTCCACCACGGGCGTCATACGTAAACGCCTGCCGCAGAACGCTTTATCCAGCTTTTCAAGGGCGGTGGAGATGTTCCTCCGGCGGTCGCCGAGGTTGGTGCCCAGCAGAAGGGTGAGCTCTTTCATAATTCCGGATCCATGCCAAGGGCCACGCGGGCCTCGTCGGAGAGCATGCTCTGGTCCCACACGGGGTCGAAGACAAGTTCTATGTGGCAGTCGGCCACGCCTGGGGTGTCTTCCACGCTGCGCTGCACCTCGGCGATCACCTCGTCCGCCATGGGGCAGTTGGGCGCGGTGAAAGTCATCTTTATGAACACCTCGTGCGCCGGGTTGATATTGAGCTCGTAAATCAGCCCCAGATCATATATGTTGACGGGGATTTCCGGATCGTAAACCTGTTTAAGTGAGAGGATTACGTCGTCGTACAAGGGGGCGAGGGCCTTCACGTCCTCGGGTGTAAGCACGTTCTCAGGCATTGTCCTTGGCGGTTTTGCGGATTGTCTCTATCATGGAGGCAAGCCCGTTGGCGCGGGTGGGGGAGAGGTTCTGCTTCAGGCCGATCGTGTCGAGGAACGAAAAATCGTCTTCGAGGATTTCCGCAGGCGTACGTCCGGAATAGACGCTGATCAGCAGGCTGATTATGCCGCGGGTTATGACGGCGTCGCTTTCGGCGGAGAATTCCAGCGCGCCCCCGGACATTTGCGAGTCGAGCCAAACTCTTGACTGACAGCCTTTTATAAGACGGTCGTCAGTCTTCTTCTCTTCCGGATAGGGGGCGAGGGCCTTGCCCAGTTCGATGAGATATTCGTATTTGTCGAGCCACTCCTCGTAAAGCGAGAAGTCGTCTATTATCTGTTCCTTGCGTTCCTGAAGTGTCATCGCAGCATCTTGATAGCTTTGCGCAGCGAAGATATAAAATATTCCGCTTCCTGCAATGTGTTGTAGGGCGCAAACGACGCCCTGAGCATGCCGGTTACGCCAAAACGGTCCATAAGCGGCTCGGCGCACATCTGCCCGGAACGCACGGCGACGCCCATCTTGTCCAGAATCAGCGCCAGGTCTTCGTGGTGGGCGCCCTCTACGGCAAAGGAAAACACTGGGGCCTTGAGGCTGATGTCGCCGGTAGTGCCGAAGATGCGGACTCCGGGCTCTGAGCTTAACGCGCTGTAAACGAACTCCTTGACGTCGTCCTGCCGGGGCATCAGGCGCATCAGGCCGATGGCCTGCGGGAACGTAGGTGTACCGGAAATGTTCTGGGTGCCGGCCTCGAACTTGCGGGGCAGGGGAGCGTAGGTGCTGGTCTCCCACGACACGCTTTCTATCATCTCGCCGCCGCCGAACATGGGAGGCATCTGCTCCAGCAATTGCCCGCGTCCCCACAGGACGCCGGTGCCAGGAGCAGCGTACATCTTATGCCCGGAGAAGATATAGAAGTCGCATCCAAGTGCTTGTAAATCAACCGCTTGATGCACGATGCCCTGGGCGCCGTCAACCACCAGCAGGCTGCCGTTGGAATGGCATGCGGATGCGATTTCGCCGATGGGATTGACTAATCCGAGCACGTTGGAAATATGTGCTACACTGACGATTTTTGTGCGGGCCGACAGCAGGGAAGGGATGAGTTCCGTCTGCAGACGGCCGGAATCATCCACCGGAAGGCGCTTGAGAACAGCCCCCTTGCGCTTGCACAGCATCTGCCAGGGGACAAGGTTGGAGTGGTGCTCCGCCTCGCTCACAAGGATCTCGTCTCCCGGGCCGACAAGCAGTTCCCCAAGGCTGAAGGCAATTAAGTTGAGGCCGTGAGTAGCACCCGATGTGAATATAACTTCCTTTGTATCAGCGGCATTGATGAATCCCGCGACCTCTGCGCGCGCGTTCTCGTATGCGTCCGTCGCTTCTACCGCCACCTGATGTACGGCGCGATGCAGATTGGCCGTTGAATGCGCGGATATCTCAGTCCAGCGGTCGATTACCTGCTGCGGACGGAGCGATGTGGCCGCATTGTCAAGATAAACCAGAGGCTTTCCATATACGGTACGGGACAGCTGCGGGAAGCAGGCCCTGAGTTCTTGCGTCGTCATAGTTTCTTAAGGCCCAAACCGGGGGAGTCGGGGAGTGTAAGAAGGCCGTCAACCACCTTCACTCCTGAGAATAAATCGTTGGTTATCAATAAGTTGCCGTCTATGTCGCAGAAATCCACGGCGGGTGCCAGATGGGCGGCTGCGGTGCATGCGCAGGACGTTTCAGTCATGCATCCGACCATCACCTTCATGCCTTCCGCCCTGGCATAGGCTATCATTTTTCGGGCCTCCAGCAGGCCTGCGCTCTTCATCAGCTTTATGTTGATTCCGCTGAAGGCTCCCTTGAGGCGGGGGATGTCCCTGAGGCGCTGGACCGATTCGTCGGCAATGATAGGCAGGGGACTGCGCTCGGTCAGCCAGGCGGTGTCGTCCAGACGGTCCACCGGCATGGGCTGCTCCACCAGCACGACGCCCTGCTCCTTCAGCCAGAATATCTCGTCCAGCGCCTTGCTGCGGTCTTTCCAGCCCTGGTTGGCATCCACCGCAAGCGGAAGGTCCGTCACGCTGCGAATGGTATCGATCATCCGGGCGTCCGTCTCAAGGCCTACTTTTACCTTAAGTATCCGGTACAGCCCGGCGCATTCCAGGGTTTTCTCACGGACGATTTCCGGCGTGTCTATACCGATAGTAAATGTGGTGGGGCCGGCTTTGGCGGGGTTGTATCCCCATATCCTGTACAGCGGCTGGCCCAGGATCTTGCCGGTAAGATCGTGCAGGGCGATGTCTATAGCAGCCTTGGCAGGGGAGTCTCCGGCGGAAAGACCGTCAAGATACTCCATAATATCCTCCATCAGGAAAGGGCTCGCAAAGCGTGTGAGATCCACCTTGGACAGGAATGCGCAGACGCTTTCCACGGTATGACCGAGGTAGGGCGGCATGGACGCCTCGCCATAGCCTGTAAGGCCCTCGAACTGTATTTCCACCTGCACTCCCGGAGTGGTTTTGCGGGAGTAGGAGGATACGGTGAAAGTATGGGCGAGCTGGAGTTCGTACGGATAATAGCTGAGAGTCATCCTGCCCGTAACGGGAGCTTTTGCGCCTCCGGTCCTTACGCCGCAGGAGCTGAGGCCGGCAGTCAGCGCCGCGCCTGCGGAGACTCCTATAAACTCTCTTCTGTCCATACCACAAATTTAGAAAAAATATGTAATTTTGGGGAGAATATTTGCGCTTATGCTCGATTATATTTCCGGCCGCATCGCGGAACTTACGCCCACCAGAATGGTCATAGACAACCAGGGGCTTGGCTACAGCCTGGAGATTTCCCTTCAGACTTACGAGGCTCTTGAAGGTAAGAAAGAAGCTGTCATCTACGTTCAGACCCAGCTCAACCAGCGGGACGGGACGTCTGTGGATTACGGTTTTGCAGGCAAGGAGGAGAGGGAACTCTTCCGCCTCATCACCGGCGTTTCCGGCATGGGAGCCGCCTCTGCGCGGATGATCCTTTCATCCATGACATCGGCGGAGCTTCAGGAAGCCATCCTTTCAGAGAATGTAAACGCCCTCAAATCAGTAAAGGGAATAGGTCTCAAGAGCGCACAGCGCATAATCCTCGAGCTCAAAGACAAGATTGTAAAAGGCGGCGGAGCAAACGCTGACGTACTCTTTGCGGCAGAGTCCAACGCCGCGGCAGACGAGGCCGCCAGCGCCCTTCAGATGCTCGGCTTCACCAAACCCAACATCCAGAAAGCCATCCAGGCCATCCTCAAGGCCAACCCCCGCGCATCCGTAGAGCAGATCATCAAATCCGCCCTTCAAATGCTCTAATGGGTGTTCCACGTGGAACATCCACTGTCATCCTGAGCGAAGCGAAGGATCTAATAAACTTAATACTATGTATAAAACTTACTACACCTATATCATGTCCAGTCTCAACAACTCAACGCTGTATATCGGCGTTACTGGAGACTTAGCAAGAAGGGTCCTTGAACATAAGTCTGGACAAGGATCAATCTTTACTGCAAAATACCATTGTCACAAGCTTGTCTATTACGAATGTTTCTGGGACATCTCTCAAGCTATTGCAAGAGAAAAGGAGCTTAAGGGGTGGATAAGAGCCAAGAAGGACAAGTTGATAGATGAACTGAATCCGGAGCGAAAAGATCTGTCTGAATAGATCCTTCGCTTCGCTCAGGATGACAACGAAGATCTCGAACTGTCATCCTGAGCTTGTTCGCATCATGCCTGGCCGCTCTCTGTCATCCTGAGCGCAGCGAAGGATCTACTCACAAAGCTTTCTGTGAGAGACACAATGCAAGGTGGAGTAGGAGCGTTATGACGATTACCGTCCGAAGTAGACAAGGAGGACGGAGATGTCGGCGGGGGAGACGCCGGAGATACGGGAGGCCTGGGCGATGGTGCGGGGAGCGTATTTCTTGAACTTCTGACGACACTCGATGGTCAGCCCGGAGATGCTGTCAAAGTCGAAACCCTCCGGGATAGCAAGATCTTCAAGCCGCTTCATCTTCTCCACTTGCGCCTTCTCCCTGTTGATATATCCTTTATACTTAAGGTTGATTTCAACGGAATCGACAACATCGTCTGCCGGAATACCGTCAAGACTGTACCGCCCGAATGTTCCACGTGGAACACAATTCAGGATCTCTTTCAACGAGAGTTCGGGACGGGTGGCGACATCGGCAATCTTCCTGGATTCAGTAAGCGCAGCCGACCCGCGGGAGCACAGAAAATCGTTGGCGGCTGCGGCAGTAAGATTATTGTTCTCACAGAGAGCGGTAAGCCTGTCAACCGACTCATACTTCCTGCAACAAAGCTCAAAGCGGTGAGCGTCTGCAAGACCCAGGCGATACGCACGCTCGGTAAGACGCAGGTCCGCATTGTCCTGACGAAGAAGAATACGGTATTCCGCACGAGAAGTAAACATGCGGTACGGTTCATCAACACCCTTGGTGATGAGATCGTCGATAAGCACCCCAATGTAAGCTTCGTCACGCCGCAGTATAAACGGATCAGCATCGTTGATGCTCAGATGCGCGTTGATCCCAGCCATCAAGCCCTGCGCCGCGGCCTCCTCGTAACCGGTGGTGCCGTTCACCTGTCCGGCAAGGAAAAGGCCTGGAACAACCCTGGATTCAAGCGTAGGCTTAAGCAGCGTGGGATCGAAGAAATCGTATTCCACCGCATAGGCCGGCCGGAAAACCTTCACGTTCTCAAGCCCCCGGATTGCTCGAAGAGCCTTCATCTGAACTTCAAACGGAAGCGAACTGGAGAATCCCTGGAGATAGTATTCGTTGGTCCCGCGCCCTTCCGGTTCCAGGAACAACTGGTGAGCGTCGTTTTCGGGAAAGACCCTCAACTTGTCTTCTATGCTCGGACAGTAGCGGGGCCCTCTTCCGTGAATCACTCCGGTAAAGAGAGGGGAGTCCCCGAATCCTTTCCTCAACTCTTCATGCACATCTGCATTCGTATGAAGGATATAGCAATCCATCTGCTCTCCGGATTTCTGGATTGAGGAAGGTGTGTCGAGAAACGAAAAACGCTCAGGCGCCACATCCCCTTTCTGAAGAGACAGGACGGAAGTGTCGACGCTTGTTATGTCGATTCGAGGGGGAGTGCCGGTCTTCATGCGGTCGGTCGGAACCCCAAGAGAAGACAACTGTTCGGTAAGACCGAGCGAGGTCTGCTCTCCGATTCTTCCCCCTGTAAACTGACGGCGCCCGACAAACAGCTTCCCTCCGAGGAAGGTTCCGGCGGTCAAAACAACCGCGCGAGAGCGAAAAATCCGACCGTCAGATGTACAAACGCCGCAGATTTTTGAATTCTCAAAGAGGAAAGATATCGCCAAACCCTCGTAAATTGTTAATTTACAGGTATTTAGGAGTAATTTGCGCCAATTTAGCGAAAAACGGATTTTATCGCACTGGGCACGCGGGCTCCACATAGCCGGCCCCTTGGACTTGTTGAGCATGCGGAACTGAAGGGTCGATGCATCAGTCACGAGTCCGGTGCATCCGCCGAGCGCATCAATCTCCCGGACGATCTGACCTTTGGCGATTCCGCCTATCGCCGGGTTGCAGGACATCTTGGCAAAAGAGAGAACGTCCATGCTTACGAGCAGGACGGACGAACCGAGACGTGCGGCGGCAACGGCGGCCTCACAACCGGCATGTCCGCCGCCTACAACTATTATGTCGTAATCGGGCGTTTTCACCGGGGAAGGGAATTGCGCAGATCCAGGTAGTAGTTCTCTTTGGACCTCATGGTCTTGATCTCATCTTCGGTATGGTCGTCGTACCCGATGAGGTGAAGGACTCCGTGAACGATCACCCTGTGAAGCTCCTCATTGAAATCGACGCCGTAAAACGCGGCGTTCTCCCGGACCGAATCAACACTTATGAAGAGGTCTCCGGATATCTTCTTTCCCTCACAGTAGTCAAAGGTGATGATGTCTGTGAAGTAATCATGGCCTAAATATTGAATGTTGATATTCAGGATGTAAGGGTCGGAGCAGAATATTATGTTAATGTCGCCAAGCCGGCGTATCTCGCTCTCGGCAACGAGTTTAAGCCAGGAATTGTTGAAACGCCTGTCCTTGTAATCGAATTTAACATCCTCAAAAAAGTACCTGACCATAGCCTGAACGATAAAAACAACGCAAATCTACAACAAAAATTGGAATTGAAATTAAATATTTCTATCTTTGAAACTTGAACAGACTAAAATAAAATACCCAATATGGAAGTCAAGAAATCACAAAAGGCCAGCCTGGAGAACAAAAGACTCCTGTTCGTTGAGATAGGATTCGTCCTGGCTCTCCTCGTAACCCTTGCCGCTTTCGAATGGAGCAGCAAGGAGAAGGTGGAGAGTTCCCTCATGGCAGAAAACACAGAAATCATTGAAGAAGAAATGATTCCTATCACCCAGGAAACTCCTCCCCCGCCGCCTGAGGTCGCCAAGATTCCCGTTCTGTCAGACCAGATCGACATCATCGACGACGACATCAAAGTCAACGACAACATCCTCAACCTCGAGGACGACTCGTCACTTGGTGTGGAGATTCAGGACTACGTGGAAGAAGTAAAGGAAGAGGTGGTCGAAGAAGAGACCATCCCGTTCCAGTTGGTGGAAGAGAAACCCAAGTTCCAGGGTGGCGACGCCAACGATTTCTCCAAGTGGGTTAACCAGCGTCTCGTTTATCCCGAGGTTGCCAAAGAGAACGGCGTACAGGGCCGCGTCATGCTTCAGTTCACCGTGAAGACAGACGGTTCCGTATCAGACGTCAAGGTGCTCCGTGGCGTTGACCCTTCACTGGACAAAGAGGCAGTGCGCGTTGTTTCCATGTCCCCCAAGTGGACTCCCGGCAAGCAGCGTGACCGCAAGGTCAAGGTCACCTATACCTTCCCCGTTATCTTCCAGCTTCGCTAAGTATTTACTACACAAAGTTTAAGGCCGTCCCTCGGATGGCCTTTTTTCGATAGATAATATAAAGAACGTTTATGGTTCTGTGAGTGGGAAGAGCCCATCTATGATGGGAGGGATAGGCCGAAGGCCGTCGTCTCACAGAATCATACTCGATCTTCAATAAATAATATATGACAGGAGAAAAAGCAGTATTCGTAGGAATAATCAGAAAAGGGGAGGACGAGAGGAAGATAAAGGAATACCTCGACGAACTGGAGTTTCTGGCAGACACCGCAGGACTTATAGGTGACAAGCAGTTTGTGCAGAAGGTGGACAAGCCGGAAAAGGCCACCTACATCCGCAGCGGCAAGCTGGAAGAAATAGCCTCCTACTGCGAAGAAAACTGCATCAAATACGTCATCTTCGACGACGAACTCTCTCCGATGCAGCAGCGCAACATAGAGAAAGTCGTCAAGGAAATAATCGTCATAGACCGTACCAGCCTCATCCTGGAAATCTTCTCCCAGCGCGCCCAGACGGCCTACGCCCGCATGCAGGTGGATCTCGCCCGCTACAACTACATGCTTCCCCGGCTCGCCGGCATGTGGACCCACCTCGAGCGCCAGAGAGGCGGTATAGGAACCCGCGGAGGCATGGGCGAAAGCCAGATAGAAATCGACCGCCGAATAGTGCGAGAGCGCATCGCCAGGCTGAAGGAACAACTCAAGAAGGTTGACCGCCAGATGGCGACCCAGCGCAGCAACAGGGGACAGCTGGTGCGACTGTCGCTGGTCGGTTACACCAACGTTGGCAAGAGCACGCTGATGAACCTGCTTTCAAAATCATCGGTCTTCGCAGAGAACAAACTCTTCGCCACCCTGGACACCACCGTGCGCAAAGTGGTGATAGACAACTGTCCTTTCCTTCTCAGCGACACCGTCGGCTTCATCCGCAAACTTCCCACCCAGCTCATCGAGGCATTCAAAAGCACGCTCGACGAGGTTCGTGAGGCCGATATACTTGTACATGTGGTTGATGTCTCGGCACCCGACTTCGAAGAGCAGATGCACGTAGTACAGAAGACGCTGGACGATATAGGCGCCGGAGACAAGCCTCAGTACGTAATCTTCAACAAGATAGACAATTACGAATTCGAAGAGTACGACGAATTCTCACTCAAACCGAAAGGCCGCGAGAACCGCACGCTCGACGAGATAAAGGCGGAATGGATAGAAGAGAAGAAGGTTCCATGTATCTTCATGTCCGCACTCAGCCGCGAAGGACTTCCCAAACTCCGCTCCGATATATATAAAATGGTAGCGGAAATCCACGCCGGCCGCTGGCCCTTCAACAATTTCCTCTGGTAAACAATCAACAGAATAACCAATGAAAAGACTATTGAATCTTGTGCTTGCGGCAGTTGCGCTGCTTGCCGCAACGGTATCCTGCTATGACGATTCCGCACTGAAAGGGGAAATCGACAATCTCAAGGAACGCGTCACCACTTTGGAGGATCTGATGAAAACGGCCAACCAAAACATCAGCAGCCTTCAGGACATCATCCGCGCCCTCGACAACCAGCTGTATGTCAAGAACATAAAGGAAACTGACGACGGCTACGTCATCATCTTCTCCGACGGAAAAGAGACTCCTATCAAGAACGGACACAGTCCAGCTATAAGCGCTGATATCGAAGGCGGCGTTTACTACTGGAAAGTGGACGGAAAGTGGCTGCTGGACAAGGACGGAAAGAAGATTCCCGTCACTGGCGCCGCTCCCGAGATCAAGATCGACAAAGGCATATGGTATGTTTCGACCGACGGCGGAAAGACATGGACAGAAGCAGGCCCGGCAACAGGATCCGACGGCGACTCCTTCTTCAAGAACGTTACCTGGGACGATAATTTCGTTTACATCAAGCTCTCCGACGGCAACCTTCTCACCCTGCCGTTGAGCAACATAATGGAAGTTCTCAAGAACATCCAGAGCATAGTTTACGTTCCCGATTACGACGACCAGAAGATTACCGTGAATTCCGCAGTCGTTCACTATGGCAACGAGGCCCTGCTTATGGACCAGCCAACGGAAATCACCTATCAGGTATTACCTTCGCGTTTTGCAGTTGACCTAGCGGAGAGCCTGAAAAGCGAAGAGGGCCTCAACGCCTGGTTTGACGTCAGAAGGGTGAATACACGCGGAGGAGGCGACGACAAGGGGATCATTTATTACGGCATCAGCATTCTTGATGTGGTGTATGCAGACGGGTATTCAGGAGAAATCACATTCAAGGTCCTTCCCTTCAACATCGCTTCCCAGAGTTTCCTGGACGGCGGCCTGAAACCGAACTATGAGTATGGAATCGCACAGGGGACAAAACCTATATACGGCTGGGAGTTCAACAACTCTACCGGTATTTTTGCCGCGAATAACCCCAACAACAATAACGGCCAGTATGAAATCCTCACCCTCCCTGTGTGGAAGTATGATGACATTATTGCATACCAGAACCGCGCCGCATTTACCGTTCAGTTAAGGTTTTACCATTCACAGACCCTCGAAAGGGAAGGGGACGAAAACATTTTCTGCGAAAACGAGATTGCCAGTACTTTCACAACCCTTTATCCAAACCTGATGACCCCCGTGGAGTTTTTGCCCGGCCTCTATTATCCCGTAGAGACACCCAACGGCCCTGGATTCAAGAAACTGGAAAGCAAAGAGCATCAATACCTTCCTTATAATGTGTTCAGGAAGGATGCTACCACCGGGGAACCGGGATACCGTACCATACTTGACGGCCTCACACCTGTGTTCGTCATCGACGGCAAGACTGTCTCCGCAGAAAAGGCTTACGAACTGGGGTACTTTGTTCCGGGCGCCCTCAAGGCGGAAAAACAAGTGACGATAAACGGCAAAGCCAATGGCGCGGTTATAGTCGACGATCAGGAGTCCAATGATTATATAGAGGTGGAGATGGATCCGGAAGCGGGCGAGAGCGTACGCAAGGCGGCTATAGGAAGCACCGTTGAAGGCGAGTATGTATTCGATACTCCTTTCGGACAGTTCAAAGGCTCCGGAGTTGTGGAGATATCGGAAAAAGCCAAGCCGGGTGAATTCAGCACAGGCTACGATTTCCTGCACCTTAGTTACTACACCTTCAATTCCCTTAAGGACAAGTCCCCGCTTATCCAGAAAAGGGATTTTGCATCCAACGACGGAAGCATCGAGTGGTGGACACAGATAATGCCCAGTTATTATTATGAAGTCCTTCCCTCCTGGGCGAATGAGGATGATTTTTACAGGGTAAGTTTCCGCCACGCCCTTTCTGATTATTATCCGGGAAAAATCAACTTTGCCGAACTTGCTTTCAATGTCGTGGACATAGACGACAACATACTCAGCGACAACGACCTGGCAAAAGCCGGACTTGAAGTCAGATTCGAGTATTCCGATCCGAATCTGGACTCCAGGGCCCTGCCGGATATGAATGTGACGCAGGTGTATAAGACATATAATGATCTGTGGTCGAAGCGTACATGCTTCTATTACAACACAAGCGAATACCCGTTCATCAAGGTCAAAGGCCGGTTATTCCAGAACGGAGAGGAAATCTCCACGCGTTTCAGCACGCCTAAGAAGTATGCCAAGGATTCATCTGTCGAACTGGATTACAGTACCTTTGCCGCAGTGAAATGGGTCCCGTTCAAGGAACTCACCGCAGAAGACGTTACTATAACATTGGACGAGCATAGAATAGTACGTGTTCCGCTGTTTCAGACAGTCAACCTTAAAGACAACCGCCCCAACGGCGTTTCCTACAATGTAATAAAGGAAGGACGATGGGTAATCGGAAACGTTTCATCATTTGACTCCGAGGCAGGCACTTATACCACAGGTGGCAACGGCTACATTGTAGGGGTCAGTGCAAAGGAGGCATACCACTTCAAAAACGATATCGATTTCGAGTTGACCGGTTCCGGTATTCCTGCCGAGTTGAAAAAAATTATTAAGATTCTGTATAGCGGTGATGGATATAATTTCGACAGCAACTACCAGGAAGGCTATTTACCTTGGCTTACTATCGATTATACGTCAGAAGTTGAATTCCGTGGAACGATAAACATACCTGTTCATCTGAGACTCCGCAATCCCTGGCAACCCGACCTGGAAACCGATTTCACAATAACCATAAAGGGTTACGAAAACGGTGGCAACGGCGGCAATGGCGGCGGGGCTTCCGGAAACAACAGCTGGATTGGTTCCTGGCGCGTAAGCAGGCAGAATGAAAGGGGAGAAATCCACGACACCTGGGTAATATCCCCTACTCCTGTAAGTTCTGACCTTGCCATTACAGGTATTAACGGTTTTACGGATCAGGTTTATACCGCATTGGCCAGCGTGGACGATGAGAACAACCTGATTATCAAGTCGCAGTTTACCGGTACCACCGAAGACAGGGTTTACGGACCGGTGGATTTGCTGCTTTCCGGCCAGTATAATGTTTCCGGGGTTACTGTCGATTCGTCAGCAACAGATGTTGTCCTGGCTACAGGCATCATGTCCGATGACGGCAATTCCGCAAGTCTGAGACCCGGTACCGTCAGAGACTATTATGAATTTAATAACATGCAGTTCTTCGGTCATTTCTTTTCGGCGGACGGTAATTATGCCGTATTTCCCTATGATTACGGTTATACGCCGCTTCCACAGACAATAACCCGAATCAGCGAATAACAATAAGAGA